>NZ_VATT01000008.1:0-94263 GCF_005781225.1 Escherichia sp. E4736
CTGTTTTCAGGGAGGAGATCAAAACAACTCGGCGACATAGGCTTCAGGCTGCTCTTTTTGCAGCGATGCCAGTAGCGCCAATATTTTTTCATTCTCACCATTAACCGACTGCCAGACGCTGCCATGATTGCTGACAATATCATCAATCACCCAACGACCATTTTCTGCCACCATTTTCAGTGTTTGCGTGGTCTTTTCTTTATCGTCTTTATAGGGACGAAAGCGCACAAGGGCATCTACGTGATCGGCATCCGTTTGAGTAACCGCGACATTTTCTAACACCAGATCGCCGTAATCCTGACAATCGCAAACCGGATCGTAATCCAGCCAGCCAATATTACCCGGCAGTGTGAGATTGTCATTCAAGGTTAGTGCCTTTTGCATTCGCGTTGATGTTATTGCTTGCTCACTGTTATCAGCGAAATAAGGAACGCTAGCCCCACCGGTATAGTGTTGATAAATCTGCCTGACTGTTTGTTCAGCGGTTAGCGAGGGGGATTGCGCCTGGAGGGTAAAACTTAAAAAGGCTGCCAAAAACAGAACCATTATTTTCATCTGTTTTTCACCTCTCCATCGCGTTTATCCCTGGTGTAGATGAGTTGTTCCTTTAAGAGCTTCCAGCTCCGCATGATGATGTCCTTACATCTGGTGTTCCTGAACAGGGGAGAGTAACAACGGGCGGGAGGCTAGGGGAATAAATGATTTCTGAAAAGTCCGGTAGCGGAACATTACCGCTACCGGGAGAATTTGTGCGTTAGCCGCTGAACTGGTCGGGATCGGGGCCGAGGCGTTTACCCTGGTCGAGTTTTGCAATGTCACCAAGTTCGTCTTTGTCGAGACGGAAATCCCAGACATCGAAGTTTTCAGCAATTCGTGAAGGGGTGACCGATTTCGGGATTACGACCAGTCCGCTATCCAGATGCCAGCGGATAACAATCTGTGCCGGGGTTTTGCCATACTTATCTGCCAGATCGCGAATGATTTTCTGATCGAATACGCCTTTCCCGCCCTGGGCTAATGGGCTCCAGGATTCGGTCTGGATTTTGTGTGTGGCGTTCCAGGCATGCAACTGACGTTGCTGCATCAGCGGGTGAAGTTCTATCTGGTTAATAACAGGCGCCACGCCAGTTTCATCAATCAGGCGCTGAAGATGGTGGATCTGGAAATTGCAGACGCCGATACTTTTGATTAATCCCTCTTTTTGCAGCTCAATCATTCCTTTCCATGCTTCGACATAATGGTCGATTGCGGGAACGGGCCAGTGCATTAAGTAGAGGTCGATATAATCAAGCTGGAGTTTTTTCAGACTGTCGAGTAGGGCTTCGCGAGGGCGCTTGTGGTTGTCGTTCCACAGTTTAGTGGTGATGAACAGATCTTCTCTGTTACGTGCGGAATTTTTCAGGGCTTTGCCGACACCTTCTTCGTTCTTGTAGGCTGCGGCGGTATCAATCGAACGATAACCCACTTCTAACGCTTTTTGAATAGCGGTGATAACTTCCTCATTACTTGCTTGCCAGACGCCCAGTCCCAGCTGGGGCATGACATTGCCGTCCTGTAGCTTAATAACGGTTGGATTAGCCATACGTTCCTCCTTATATGAACTCACCGGAGCAGGCCCCGGTGAGATGTTGTGAACTTAAGTCTGGACGAAATGCCCGAAAACGAAAGTTTGAGGCGTAAAAAGCTTAACGGGCGGCTTCGTAGATGCGGCGGCTGACTTCCAGTGTAATGTCATGATTTTCGCCCAGTTGGGTCATGCCGTGTTCTTCCAGTTTTTTCAGCAATGCCGGGATAGAGCTGCCGTCCAGACCGTAGTCGGAAAGATGCGTCGGCACGCCTAATTGCTCGAAGAAGTTACGGGTAGCGGCAATCGCGGCGTCAATGCGCTCGTCGTCGGAACCTTCGGTGATGTTCCAGACGCGTTCAGCGTATTGCAGCAGTTTCGCACGCTTGGTGTCGCGTTTTTCATTCCACAGAGCAGGCAGGACGATAGCCAGAGTTTGTGCGTGATCCAGACCGTGCATAGCGGTCAGTTCGTGGCCCAGCATATGCGTTGCCCAGTCCTGAGGTACGCCAGCGCCGATCAAACCGTTCAGCGCTTGGGTCGCCGCCCACATAACGTTGGCGCGCACATCGTAGTTTTCTGGTTCTTTCAGGGCCTTCGGACCATCTTCGATCAGCGTCAGCAAAATACCTTCTGCGAAGCGATCCTGGATTTTGGCATCAACCGGTTTGGTCACATACTGTTCTACGGTGTGCACAAAGGCGTCCACTACGCCGTTAGCCACCTGGCGCGGCGGCAGGGTATAGGTATAAACCGGATCGAGTACGGCAAATACCGGCTGAACATGGGCAGAATGGAACGCCTGTTTGTCGCCAGTGGTTTTACGGGAGATAACCGCGCCCGCGTTAGATTCAGAACCGGTCGCTGGCAGCGTCAGCACACAGCCCATCGGGATAGCGCTTTTAATCTCTTTACCGCCCGTTTGCAGAATGTGCCACGGATCAATATTTTCCGGATAGTTAGCCGCTGCGGCGATAAATTTGGTGCCATCCAGCACGGACCCGCCGCCAACCGCCAACAGGAAAGTCACTTTCTGTTCGCGAACCAGTTTTACGGCGTTCATCAGCGTTTCATAAGCCGGGTTTGGTTCGATACCGCCAAACTCCAGTACGTCCATACCTTTCAGTGCATCCAGAACTTGATCGAGGACGCCGGTTTTTTTCACACTACCACCGCCGTAGGTAATCAATACGCGGGCACCATGAGGAATTTGCTCGCGTAAACCAGCGATAGCGCCTTTACCAAACAGAATGCGGGTTGGGGTGTGCAGATTAAAGTTGTTCATTACTTGCTCCCTTTGCTGGGTCAATATGAGGGCAGAGATCGGTCTGCCTGATGTTTTTCATTGTGGTCGCCTGCGTCGTGGCTCTCAATGCTCATTTCTGTCAATGTCTTGCCTATTTCTCCAGGGTACTGGAGAAATGGTACAAAATTGCGCACAATCAAATTGCCGCATTATTCCTAAGAAATTACGCGATATGAAACGTGAAGAGATATGCCGCCTACTGACGGATAAAATTAATAGACTGAAAGATAAAGAAAATAGTTTGTCAGATATGTTGCCTGATGTGCGCTTATTGTATGGCGAGAACCCCGGTGCGCGTACGCCAGTGATGTATGAACCTGGCATCATAATTCTCTTTTCCGGGCATAAAATCGGTTATATCAATGAACGCGTGTTTCGCTATGACGCCAATGAATACCTGCTGCTGACGGTGCCCTTGCCGTTTGAGTGCGAAACCTATGCCACGCCAGAGGTGCCGCTGGCGGGGGTGCGTCTCAATGTCGATATTTTGCAGTTACAAGAGCTATTGATGGACATTGGCGAAGATGAACATTTCCAGCCGTCGATGGCTGCCAGCGGTATAAATTCCGCTACATTGTCCGAAGAGATTTTATGCGCGGCGGAGCGGTTACTGGATGTGATGGAACGACCGCTGGATGCGCGCATTCTCGGTAAACAGATTATCCGCGAAATTCTTTACTATGTGCTGACGGGGCCTTGCGGCGGCGCGTTACTGGCACTGGTCAGTCGCCAGACGCATTTCAGCCTGATTAGCCGCGTGCTGAAACGAATTGAGAATAAATACACCGAAAACCTGAGCGTTGAGCAACTGGCAGCAGAAGCCAATATGAGCGTTTCGGCGTTCCACCATAATTTTAAGTCTGTCACCAGTACCTCGCCGTTGCAGTATCTGAAGAATTACCGTCTGCATAAGGCGCGAATGATGATAATCCACGACGGCATGAAGGCCAGCGCGGCGGCGATGCGCGTCGGCTATGAAAGCGCGTCGCAATTTAGCCGTGAGTTTAAACGTTATTTCGGTGTGACGCCGGGAGAAGATGCCGCCAGAATGCGGGCGATGCAGGGGAGTTAAATGCGTTCCCGGCATGGCCACCGGGAACGGAGGAAATCGTCAGGCACTAGAGTACTTTTTTTTAATCACCACGAACAGCGTGCCTAGCAAGCCAGCGGTTAGCAAGGCAATCGGCAGGATCATCAGGAACGTCATCACCTGATCTTCATGGCGTTTTACAAACGGGATCATGCTTAAGGCATAGCCAAAACTGGTTACCACGCTGACCCATAACAACCCGCTTAACCAGTTGAAAAACTGGAAGCGGCGGTTTGGCAGTCCGGAAATCCCCGCCATGGTTGGCAGCAGCGTGCGGACAAAGGCGAGAAAACGTCCAGCAAGCAGCGCCAACAGACCGTGGCGGTCAAACATACAGGTGGCGCGCTGGTGATATTTGGCCGGAAGCTGTGCCAGCCAGCCTTTCACCGTTTTGGTATTACCCAGCCAGCGCCCCTGAATATAACTCAACCAACAACCCAGGCTGGCTGCGGCAGTCAGAATCGTGATTGTTGGCAGAAAATCCATAACCCCCTGGGCAATCAATGCGCCAGCCAGAATCAACAAGCTGTCGCCAGGCAAAAATGAGGCGGGCAGCAGGCCGTTTTCTAAAAACAGCGTGGCAAACATGACAAAGTAAACAACGCTAACAATGTGAGGGTCCGCCAGCGCGGCAAAGTCATGTTGCCAGAGCGCAGCGATAATATCTTGAATAACAGCCATGGACTTTCCTGTGGAACAGCGTTTAAGCCTTAATTTGACTATTGTACTCCTGAATCGTCCGGGACGCCTTGATCCCGGA
Organism: Escherichia sp. E4736; assembly: GCF_005781225.1. Lineage (NCBI taxonomy): Bacteria > Pseudomonadati > Pseudomonadota > Gammaproteobacteria > Enterobacterales > Enterobacteriaceae > Escherichia > Escherichia sp. E4736. The sequence continues at coordinate 4,721 of NZ_VATT01000008.1, forward strand.
CGCAACAATTTAAGACTATTCACAATTAAATGTCTGCAAAATTGTCCAAATTGGCAACGTTACACAATTCGCGCGAAGCCGGCGTCCAGATCGGCAATCAGATCGTCGACGTTTTCCAGACCAATATGCAGGCGAATCAAGGTGCCGCTAAAATCGATCTTACCTTGTGGGCGGATGGCGGCGAGATGTTCTGGCTGGTTCGCGAGGATCAAGGATTCATACCCGCCCCATGAGAAGGCCATGCTGAATAACCTGAAGTTATCCAGATAGTTCGCCAGTTCTTCATCATTAAGTTTTTTCTTCAGTACAAAGGAAAATAGTCCGCTGCTACCTGTAAAGTCTCGTTTCCAGAACTCATGGCCTTTACTGCCTGGCAGAGCAGGGTGGTTAACTCGCTCAACCTGCGGATGTGCGGCCAGCCATTCTGCCACTTTCAGGCTGCTTTCATGATGTTGGCGCAGACGCACGCCCAGTGTACGCAGGCCACGACTGGTCATATAGGCGGTATCGGCGTCGACCATCTGCCCCATCAGATAGGCATTTTCCCGCAGTTGCTCCCAGCAACGGGCATTGCACACAGCAGTGCCAATCATCGCATCCGAATGCCCTACCAGATATTTGGTGGCGGCCTGAATAGAAACATCAATACCAAAATCAAGAGCTTTGAACAGCACTCCGGCAGCCCAGGTGTTATCGATCATAATGATGGCGTCCGGCACCACACTGCGTACGGCGGCAACAATCGCCGGAACGTCGTGGACTTCCATGGTGATGGAGCCTGGCGATTCCAGAAACACGATTTTAGTGTTTGGCTGCAGATGTTTAACGATATCGGCACCAATCAGCGGATCAAACCATGATGTCGTTACGCCCAACTTGCTGAGGATTTTGCTACAGAAATCCTGGCTCGGCTCGTAGGCGGTATTGGTCATCAACACATGATCGCCCTGTTCAACAAAAGCAAGAATGGAATTGGCAACCGCTGCCGCCCCGCAAGGAAACAGCGCGCAACCTGCGCCACCTTCCAGTTCGCACATCGCTTCTTGTAAGGAGAAATGGGTTAACGTTCCGCGCCGTCCATAGAACAACTCGCCATTGGCGCGATTGCGCGTCGCATGTTTTTTGGCTTCCACACTGTCAAAAACCAGCGAAGAGGCGCGCTGAATCACGCTATTTACCGCGCCGAGAGTGTATTTTTTGCTGCGTCCTGCATTGACCAGTTGAGTATCAAGTTGTTTGTCTGCCATGTTGGGATTCCTGTTTTTATACGTCTGGATGTCTAAACTAGCACGAATGAGGTCATGCGCATCCTGAAGAATTGGCATAAAGCAGAAAAATTTCGCAAAAGGTGTACTGGTGACTTTTTTACTGCGTAAACGCAAAGAAAAGAAAGCAAAGGTACGGCAGTATGCAAATAGTAATGAGAACGACTATCAATTCGACGTCGTTTTGATATTATTGTGCGCAGATTTTGTGACTTGCGTCCTGGAGATACACAGTGGGTAATAATTTAATGCAGACGGACCTTTCCGTCTGGGGTATGTATCAGCACGCCGATATTGTGGTTAAGTGCGTGATGATTGGGCTTATTCTGGCCTCCGTAGTCACCTGGGCAATCTTTTTCAGTAAGAGCGTAGAGTTCTTCAACCAGAAGCGTCGCCTGAAGCGCGAGCAGCAACTGCTGGCTGAAGCACGCTCTTTAAACCAGGCCAGCGATATCGCCGCTGATTTTGGTAGCAAAAGCTTAAGCCTGCATTTGCTCAATGAAGCGCAGAACGAGCTGGAACTGTCAGAAGGCAGCGACGATAACGAAGGTATTAAAGAGCGTACCAGTTTCCGCCTTGAGCGTCGGGTCGCCGCAGTAGGTCGTCAAATGGGCCGCGGTAACGGTTATCTTGCTACCATCGGCGCAATTTCGCCGTTCGTTGGTCTGTTTGGTACGGTCTGGGGCATCATGAACAGCTTTATTGGTATCGCGCAAACGCAAACTACCAACCTGGCAGTGGTTGCACCGGGTATTGCAGAAGCGTTGCTGGCAACGGCAATCGGTCTGGTGGCAGCGATTCCGGCGGTCGTTATCTATAACGTATTTGCACGCCAGATTGGCGGCTTTAAAGCGATGCTTGGCGATGTCGCAGCGCAGGTATTGTTGCTGCAAAGCCGTGACCTGGATCTGGAAGCCAGCGCCGCTGCGCATCCGGTTCGTGTTGCACAAAAATTACGCGCAGGATAATGTCCGATGGCAATGCATCTTAACGAAAACCTCGACGATAACGGCGAAATGCATGATATCAACGTGACGCCGTTTATCGACGTGATGTTGGTTCTGCTGATTATCTTTATGGTGGCGGCACCGTTAGCGACGGTAGATGTGAAGGTGAACTTGCCTGCTTCTACCAGCACGCCGCAGCCGCGCCCGGAAAAACCGGTTTATCTGTCGGTGAAGGCGGACAACTCAATGTTTATCGGTAACGATCCGGTCACCGATGAAACGATGGTTACGGCGCTGAATGCGTTAACCGAAGGTAAGAAAGATACCACCATCTTCTTCCGTGCAGATAAGACCGTCGACTACGAGATGTTGATGAAGGTAATGGATAAGCTGCATCAGGCAGGTTACCTGAAGATTGGTCTGGTCGGCGAAGAAACTGCCAAAGCGAAGTAAAGCGAATTGCCTGATGCGCTACACTTATCTGGCCTACAAAATTTATCGCAACGTGTTGAGTTTTCATGAGTTTGTAGGTCGGATAAGGCGTTTACGCCGCATCCGGCAAGGTTAAAAGCACAATGATGCCCGGTTGCTATCACACAACCGGGTATTTTTTAGCCTAAATGTTCGCCGCCACACACGCCGTGCACTTCTGCGGTGACATAGCTCGACTCCTGACTTGCCAGATAAACATATACAGGGGCCAGCTCCGCCGGTTGCCCCGCACGTTTCATCGGTGTTTTCTGACCAAACTGCGGGATCTTATCCTGCGTCTGTCCGCCGGAAATTTGCAGTGCTGTCCAGATAGGGCCTGGCGCGACAATATTCACCCGAATACCTTTCTCCGCGACTTGTTTTGCCAGGCCACGGCTGTAGTTCAGAATCGCCGCCTTCGTAGCCGCATAGTCCAGCAAATGCGGGCTTGGCTGGTAGGCCTGGATTGACGAAGTGGTGATGATACTGGCGCCTTTCGGTAGCAGGGGAATTGCTTCCTGGGTTAGCCAGAACAGCGCGAAAACGTTAATGGCAAAGGTCTTTTGAAACTGTTCGCTGGTGAGGTCTGCAATATCAGGAATGGCAACCTGTTTCCCGGCGACCAGCGCCATAATATCCAGCCCGCCTAATGCCTTATGCGCGTCGTGAACCAGCGAACGGGCAAATTTCTCATCGCTTAAATCGCCCGGCAGCAGAATGGCTTTGCGTCCGCATTCTTCAATGATCTTTTTCACATCCTGAGCATCTTCTTCTTCCACGGGAAGATAACTGATCGCCACGTCAGCCCCTTCACGGGCGTAAGCGATGGCGGCAGCGCGACCGATTCCGGAATCGCCCCCTGTCACCAGTGCTTTACGATCTTTCAGGCGACCGCTACCGACATAGGTTTTCTCGCCGCAATCTGGCACGGGCGTCATCTTCGCCTGGATGCCGGGCGCTGGTTGTTTCTGTTTGGGATATTCACCAGTGTAATACTGTGTGGTCGGGTCTTTTAAATGAGACATCGCTTTTCTCCCTTCAGGTTCAACGTCCTTTAAGGGTAGACGCACGCGCCACGGTAATCAGGGAACCAGGAAGATCCCTAAACCTCGGATTTATGCGATAACGGGTTAACGTATATGTTGATTTGCTGTTGCGTGCTGTTAACTCAATTGCGATATACTGTTGCCCGTTTTAACTACACGACAGGAATGTATGGAACGTTTTCTTGAAAATGCAATGTATGCTTCTCGCTGGCTGCTTGCCCCCGTGTACTTTGGCCTTTCGCTGGCGCTGGTTGCCCTGGCGCTGAAGTTCTTTCAGGAGATTATTCACGTCCTGCCGAATATCTTCTCAATGGCAGAATCAGATTTGATCCTCGTGTTGCTGTCGCTGGTGGATATGACGCTGGTTGGCGGTTTGCTGGTGATGGTGATGTTTTCCGGTTATGAGAATTTCGTCTCGCAGCTGGATATCTCCGAGAACAAAGAGAAACTGAACTGGCTGGGGAAAATGGACGCAACGTCGCTAAAAAACAAAGTGGCAGCGTCGATTGTGGCAATCTCTTCCATTCACTTACTGCGCGTCTTTATGGATGCGAAAAATGTCCCGGATAACAAACTGATGTGGTACGTCATTATCCATCTGACGTTTGTGCTTTCTGCATTTGTGATGGGCTATCTTGACCGACTGACTCGTCATAATCACTGATCTTATTCGGGCGCGGTTCTCGCGCCCGGTATGAACTTGTTATTTATCGGAAGATGCTTGCCACAGGTTTAGCTCGCCATCGGCAATATGCTGGTCAATCTGCGCCAGTTCTTCGGCACTAAACGCCAGATTATTCAATGCCTGCACGTTCTCCTCCAGTTGCTCTGGACGACTGGCACCAATCAATACCGACGTCACTCGCTCATCTTTCAGCAACCAGCTTAACGCCATTTGCGCCATCGACTGACCGCGCTGCTGCGCCATTTCATTCAATAACCGCAGGCTGTTGAGGTTAGCGTCGGTGAGCATTTTCGGTGTCAGGCCGCGCACTTTATGACCTTCGCGATGCATCCGTGAATCTTCAGGAATGCCGTTGAGATATTTTCCGGTCAGCAATCCCTGGGCCAGTGGAGTGAAGGCAATGCAGCCCACGCCGTTATTTTGCAGGGTATCCAGCAGGCCACTTTTATCCACCCAGCGGTTCAGTAAATTGTATGAAGGCTGATGAATTAACAGCGGAATTTTCCACTCGCGCAGCAACTCGACCATTTTTTGCGTCCGCTCTGGCGAGTATGAAGAGATCCCAACATACAGCGCCTTACCACTTTGCACCGCATGGGCAAGCGCAGAGGCGGTTTCTTCCATTGGCGTATTTTCATCGACGCGATGAGAGTAAAAGATATCGACATACTCAAGCCCCATACGCTTCAGGCTTTGGTCGAGACTGGCAAGCAGGTATTTACGCGATCCGCCAGAGCCGTAAGGGCCGGGCCACATATCGTAGCCAGCTTTAGTGGAGATGATTAATTCGTCACGATAAGCAGCAAAATCTTCCCGCAGCAGGCGGCCAAAGTTCTCTTCTGCACTGCCTGGAGGCGGGCCGTAGTTGTTGGCTAAATCAAAGTGCGTAATGCCCAAATCAAACGCTTTACGCAGAATCGCACGCTGTGATTCCAGCGCGTTAACGTGACCGAAATTGTGCCATAAACCGAGCGATAACGCGGGCAGGCGTAATCCGCTTTTTCCGCAATAGCGGTACTGCATTTGCCCGTAACGTTCGGGATTCGCTAACCAGACCATGACATCTCCTTTCCACCATTCAATTTCGAAACAATGTTTCTAGTCTAGCGATTTACCAGGGCGTATCCCGTAGCATCGCTCACAGAGTGACGAAAAACTGGGCAAAAACACACGCTTATGCTTTGCTTAAAAAAACAACAGTTGAGGAATAAAACGATGCCGCGTTTGACCGCCAAAGATTTTCCGCAAGAGTTGCTGGATTACTACGACTATTACGCTCATGGGAAAATATCAAAACGTGAGTTTCTCAACCTGGCAGCGAAGTACGCGGTGGGCGGGATGACGGCGTTAGCGTTGTTTGATTTGCTCAAGCCAAATTACGCGTGGGCGACCCAGGTGGAGTTTACCGACCCGGAGATTGTCGCTGAGTACATCACATATCCTTCGCCAAATGGTCACGGCGAGGTTCGTGGTTATCTGGTGAAGCCTGCGAAGATGAGCGACAAAACACCCGCTGTGGTGGTCGTGCATGAAAATCGTGGGCTGAATCCGTATATCGAAGATGTAGCACGGCGGGTGGCTAAAGCGGGATACATCGCTCTGGCACCCGACGGTTTAAGTTCCGTTGGTGGTTACCCGGGAAATGATGATAAAGGCCGCGAACTGCAACAGCAGGTTGATCCAACCAAACTGATGAATGATTTCTTTGCCGCAATTGAGTTTATGCAACGCTATCCCCAAGCCTCGGGCAAAGTTGGCATAACCGGATTTTGCTATGGCGGTGGTGTCTCGAACGCGGCTGCCGTGGCGTATCCGGAACTGGCCTGCGCGGTGCCGTTTTATGGTCGCCAGGCACCTACTGCCGATGTGGCGAAGATCGAAGCGCCTTTACTGCTCCACTATGCTGAACTGGACACCCGAATCAATGAGGGCTGGCCCGCTTACGAGGCGGCGTTGAAGGCTAATAACAAAGTCTATGAAGCGTATATTTATCCGGGGGTTAACCATGGATTCCATAATGATTCCACGCCACGTTATGACAAATCAGCCGCCGATCTTGCCTGGCAAAGGACGCTGACATGGTTCGATAAATATCTTTCCTGAAGTGTTTATCCCTTAAAGGATAACGTCCTACATGTGCAGGAAAAAATAGCGTGCGTAAAAGTCGGAGTTTGCCTAAAATATCGCTATATATACTGATATATAACGTTTGAGGTAAACGATGAATAACCATTTCGGTAAAGGCTTAATGGCGGGATTAAAAGCAACGCATGCCGACAGTGCAGTTAATGTGACTAAATTTTGCGCCGATTATAAACGTGGTTTTGTATTAGGCTACTCGCACCGGATGTATGAAAAGACCGGCGATCGCCAGCTCAGCGCCTGGGAAGCGGGTATTCTGACGCGCCGTTATGGGCTGGATAAAGAGATGGTAATGGATTTCTTTCGTGAGAATAATTCCTGTTCTACGTTGCGCTTTTTTATGGCGGGTTATCGCCTCGAAAATTGATCAAACATACGTATTATCTTGCTTTAATTAATTACACTAATGCTTATTCCCTTCGTTTTAGCGCCCCGCCGCAGTATCATTGTAATGATAACCATAATAAATGTGTGGTAAATGGCGCATCGATCGCATTATTGATTTTGCGGTTGAGGCAAAATATATGCCAGGTCTTCGCAACGGAATAACTATAAATGACTGGAGATAACACCCTCATCCATTCTCACGGCATTAATCGTCGTGATTTCATGAAGCTTTGTGCAGCATTAGCCGCCACCATGGGGTTAAGTAGCAAAGCCGCCGCAGAGATGGCCGAATCGGTCACTAACCCGCAGCGCCCGCCGGTTATCTGGATTGGCGCGCAGGAATGCACTGGTTGTACGGAATCTCTGCTTCGTGCGACGCATCCAACGGTAGAAAACCTCGTGCTGGAGACTATCTCTCTGGAGTATCACGAAGTGCTTTCTGCCGCCTTCGGCCATCAGGTTGAAGAGAACAAACACAACGCGCTCGAGAAATACAAAGGGCAGTATGTGTTGGTTGTGGATGGTTCCATCCCATTAAAAGATAACGGTATTTATTGCATGGTTGCCGGTGAGCCGATTGTGGACCACATCCGCAAAGCGGCAGAAGGCGCAGCAGCCATTATCGCTATCGGTTCCTGCTCCGCGTGGGGCGGCGTCGCCGCTGCCGGGGTTAACCCGACTGGCGCGGTCAGCCTGCAAGAAGTTCTGCCAGGCAAAACCGTTATTAACATTCCAGGCTGCCCGCCGAACCCGCACAACTTCCTCGCGACCGTTGCGCACATCATCACTTACGGTAAACCGCCGAAGCTGGATAACAAAAACCGCCCGACCTTCGCTTATGGTCGTCTGATTCACGAACATTGCGAACGTCGTCCGCACTTCGATGCTGGTCGTTTTGCCAAAGAGTTCGGCGATGAAGGCCACCGCGAAGGCTGGTGCCTGTACCACCTCGGCTGTAAAGGGCCAGAAACTTACGGCAACTGCTCAACGCTGCAATTCTGCGACGTTGGCGGCGTGTGGCCGGTGGCAATTGGTCACCCATGCTATGGCTGTAACGAAGAAGGTGTCGGCTTCCATAAAGGCATCCATCAGCTTGCCAACGTCGAAAACCAGACGCCGCGTTCACAAAAACCGGATGTCAACGCTAAAGAAGGCGGCAACGTCTCTGCGGGCGCTATCGGTTTGCTCGGCGGTGTGGTTGGGCTGGTTGCCGGTGTCAGCGTGATGGCGGTGCGTGAACTGGGTCGTCAGCAAAAGAAAGATAACGCTGACTCACGGGGAGAATAACCGTGAACAGACGTAATTTTATTAAAGCAGCCTCCTGCGGGGCATTGCTGACGGGCGCACTGCCGTCTGTCAGTCATGCGGCTGCTGAAAACCGCCCGCCAATTCCGGGATCGCTGGGTATGTTGTACGACTCGACCTTGTGCGTAGGCTGTCAGGCTTGCGTCACCAAGTGTCAGGATATCAACTTCCCTGAACGTAACCCGCAAGGGGAACAGACCTGGTCGAACAACGACAAACTGTCGCCGTATACCAATAACATCATTCAGGTGTGGACCAGCGGCACGGGCGTCAACAAAGACCAGGAAGAGAACGGCTACGCGTACATTAAGAAACAGTGTATGCATTGCGTCGATCCGAACTGTGTCTCCGTGTGTCCGGTTTCTGCACTGAAAAAAGATCCGAAAACCGGCATTGTCCATTACGACAAAGATGTGTGCACCGGCTGCCGTTACTGCATGGTTGCCTGTCCGTACAACGTGCCGAAGTACGACTACAACAACCCGTTTGGTGCGCTGCATAAGTGCGAACTGTGCAACCAGAAAGGTGTGGAACGTCTCGATAAAGGCGGTCTGCCTGGCTGCGTAGAAGTATGCCCGGCGGGGGCGGTGATTTTTGGTACGCGTGAAGAGCTGATGGCGGAGGCGAAAAAACGTCTGGCGCTGAAGCCTGGCAGCGAATACCACTATCCGCGTCAGACGCTGAAATCTGGCGACACTTACCTGCATACGGTGCCGAAATATTATCCGCATCTGTACGGCGAGAAAGAGGGCGGCGGTACTCAGGTTCTGGTACTGACGGGTGTGCCTTATGAAAATCTCGACCTGCCGAAACTGGACGATCTTTCTACCGGTGCGCGTTCCGAAAATATTCAACACACCCTGTATAAAGGCATGATGCTACCACTGGCTGTGCTGGCGGGCTTAACCGTGCTGGTTCGTCGCAACACCAAAAACGACCATCACGACGGAGGAGACGATCATGAGTCATGATCCACAACCGCTGGGCGGCAAAATCATCAGTAAACCGGTCATGATTTTTGGACCGTTAATCGTCATCTGTATGCTCCTGATTGTGAAGCGTCTGGTGTTCGGTCTGGGCTCTGTCTCCGACCTGAACGGCGGCTTCCCGTGGGGCGTGTGGATCGCGTTTGACCTGTTGATCGGCACCGGCTTTGCCTGTGGCGGCTGGGCGCTGGCGTGGGCGGTATACGTCTTTAACCGTGGGCAATACCATCCGCTGGTGCGTCCGGCGCTGTTGGCAAGTCTGTTCGGTTATTCACTGGGCGGCTTGTCGATCACTATCGACGTGGGTCGCTACTGGAACCTGCCGTACTTCTACATTCCGGGTCACTTCAACGTGAACTCGGTTCTGTTTGAGACGGCGGTCTGTATGACCATCTACATCGGCGTGATGGCACTGGAGTTTGCTCCGGCACTGTTTGAACGTCTGGGCTGGAAGGTTTCTCTCAAGCGTCTGAACAAGGTGATGTTCTTCATCATTGCACTTGGCGCGCTGTTGCCGACCATGCACCAGTCTTCAATGGGGTCGCTGATGATCTCGGCGGGCTACAAAGTGCATCCGCTGTGGCAAAGCTATGAAATGTTGCCGCTGTTCTCGCTGCTGACGGCGTTCATCATGGGCTTCTCGATTGTCATCTTTGAAGGTTCGTTGGTGCAGGCGGGTCTGCGTGGCAATGGTCCAGATGAAAAGAGCCTGTTCGTCAAGCTGACCAACACCATCAGTGTGTTGCTGGCGATTTTCATCGTGCTGCGCTTTGGCGAGCTTATCTATCGCGACAAGCTGTCGTTAGCGTTTGCCGGTGACTTCTACTCCGTGATGTTCTGGATTGAAGTCCTGCTGATGCTCTTCCCGCTGGTGGTTCTGCGTGTGGCGAAGCTGCGTAATGATTCCCGCATGCTGTTCTTGTCGGCACTGAGCGCGCTGTTAGGTTGTGCAACCTGGCGTCTGACCTATTCGCTGGTGGCATTCAACCCGGGCGGCGGTTACGCCTACTTCCCGACCTGGGAAGAACTGTTGATTTCTATTGGTTTTGTGGCTATTGAGATTTGCGCTTACATCGTACTCATTCGTCTACTGCCGATACTTCCTCCTTTAAAACAAAACGATCATAATCGTCATGAGGCGAGCAAAGCATGAGCCAGAGAATTACTATTGATCCGGTAACCCGAATTGAAGGGCATTTACGCATCGATTGCGAAATCGAAAATGGCGTCGTTTCGAAAGCATGGGCTTCCGGTACCATGTGGCGCGGCATGGAAGAGATCGTGAAAAACCGCGATCCGCGCGATGCATGGATGATTGTGCAACGTATCTGTGGCGTATGTACTACCACTCACGCGCTGTCTTCCGTTCGTGCGGCAGAAAGTGCGCTGAATATCGACGTTCCGGTTAACGCGCAATACATCCGTAACATCATTCTGGCTGCGCACACCACGCATGACCATATCGTTCATTTCTATCAGCTTTCGGCGCTGGACTGGGTGGACATCACTTCTGCACTGCAAGCTGACCCAACCAAAGCCTCCGAAATGCTGAAAGGCGTTTCGACCTGGCATCTGAACAGCCCGGAAGAGTTCACCAAAGTTCAGAACAAGATCAAAGATCTGGTTGCCAGCGGTCAGTTGGGTATTTTCGCCAATGGCTACTGGGGTCACCCGGCGATGAAACTGCCGCCGGAAGTGAACCTGATTGCGGTAGCGCACTACCTGCAAGCGTTGGAGTGCCAGCGTGACGCTAACCGCGTCGTGGCACTGCTGGGCGGTAAAACGCCGCACATTCAGAACCTGGCGGTAGGTGGTGTTGCGAACCCGATCAACCTCGACGGTCTGGGTGTGCTGAACCTTGAGCGCCTGATGTACATCAAGTCTTTCATCGACAAGCTGAGCGACTTTGTTGAGCAGGTTTACAAGGTTGATACCGCAGTTATCGCCGCGTTCTACCCGGAATGGCTGACGCGCGGTAAAGGTGCGGTGAACTACCTGAGCGTGCCGGAATTCCCGACCGACAGCAAAAACGGCAGCTTCCTGTTCCCGGGCGGCTACATTGAGAATGCGGATCTGTCCTCGTATCGTCCGATCACTTCCCATTCCGATGAATACCTGATCAAAGGGATTCAGGAAAGCGCGAAGCACTCCTGGTATAAAGACGAAGCGCCGCAGGCACCGTGGGAAGGCACCACCATTCCGGCTTACGACGGTTGGTCTGACGACGGTAAATACTCCTGGGTGAAATCGCCGACTTTCTACGGCAAAACGGTAGAAGTGGGTCCGCTGGCTAACATGCTGGTGAAACTGGCGGCAGGTCGCGAGTCTACCCAGAACAAACTGAATGAAATCGTTGCGATTTATCAGAAACTGACTGGCAACACGCTGGAAGTGGCGCAGCTGCACTCCACGCTGGGCCGTATTATTGGTCGTACCGTTCACTGCTGCGAATTGCAGGATATCCTGCAAAACCAGTACAGTGCACTGATCACCAATATCGGCAAAGGAGATCACACCACCTTTGTGAAGCCGAACATTCCGGCAACGGGTGAGTTTAAAGGCGTTGGCTTCCTCGAAGCGCCGCGCGGTATGCTCTCTCACTGGATGGTGATCAAAGACGGTATCATCAGCAACTACCAGGCGGTTGTTCCATCAACCTGGAACTCCGGTCCGCGTAACTTCAATGATGACGTCGGTCCTTACGAGCAGTCGCTGGTGGGTACACCGGTTGCCGATCCGAATAAACCGCTGGAAGTGGTGCGTACCATTCACTCCTTCGACCCGTGCATGGCCTGTGCGGTACACGTAGTGGATGCCGACGGCAACGAAGTGGTTTCAGTGAAGGTTCTGTAATGCGTATTTTAGTCTTAGGGGTCGGCAATATTTTGCTGACCGATGAAGCCATCGGTGTGCGGATTGTTGAAGCGTTAGAGCAACGATACATTCTGCCGGATTATGTTGAGATCCTCGATGGCGGCACGGCGGGAATGGAGCTGCTTGGCGACATGGCAAATCGCGATCATCTGATTATTGCCGATGCCATTGTCTCGAAAAAGAACGCGCCGGGAACGATGATGATCCTGCGGGATGAAGAAGTTCCGGCGTTGTTTACCAACAAAATCTCTCCGCATCAGCTTGGCCTGGCCGACGTCTTGTCGGCCCTGCGCTTCACCGGCGAGTTTCCGAAAAAGCTGACCCTGGTCGGCGTAATTCCGGAATCACTGGAGCCGCACATCGGCTTGACGCCGACGGTCGAAGCGATGATTGAACCTGCGCTTGAGCAGGTTCTGGCTGCGCTGCGCGAATCAGGCGTGGAAGCCATCCCACGGGAGGCGACTCATGACTGAAGAGATAGCAGGTTTCCAGACCTCCCCGAAGGCGCAAGTACAGGCTGCGTTTGAAGAAATTGCCCGGCGTTCGATGCACGATCTCTCTTTTCTGCATCCTTCAATGCCGGTGTATGTTTCCGACTTTACGCTGTTCGAAGGTCAGTGGACGGGGTGTGTGATCACCCCGTGGATGCTGAGTGCAGTTATCTTCCCCGGCCCGGATCAACTCTGGCCGCTGCGCAAAGTGAGTGAAAAAATCGGTCTGCAACTGCCGTATGGCACTATGACCTTTACCGTTGGCGAACTGGACGGTGTGTCGCAATACCTCTCCTGTTCGCTGATGTCGCCGCTTTCGCACAGCATGTCGATTGAAGAGGGCCAACGCCTGACGGATGACTGCGCGCGAATGATCCTTTCGCTGCCAGTCACTAATCCGGATGTACCACATGCAGGGCGTCGCGCCCTGCTGTTTGGTCGCAGGAGTGGCGAAAATGCATGAGTTGTCGCTTTGCCAGAGCGCCGTTGAGATTATCCAACGGCAGGCGGAGCAGCACGATGTTAAGCGCGTCACCGCCGTGTGGCTGGAAATTGGCGCGCTCTCCTGCGTTGAGGAGAGCGCCGTCCGTTTTAGTTTTGAAATTGTCTGCCAGGGAACGGTGGCGCAAGGGTGCGATTTACATATCGTCTATAAATCCGCCCAGGCCTGGTGTTGGGATTGCAGCCAGGTGGTGGAGATTCATCAGCACGATGCGCAGTGTCCGCTCTGTCACGGCGAGCGGTTGCGTGTCGATACCGGCGATTCGCTGATCGTCAAAAGTATTGAAGTTGAATAACCGGAGTTAACAATGTGTATTGGCGTTCCAGGCCAGGTGCTGGCTGTCGGTGAAGATATTCACCAGCTTGCGCAGGTTGAAGTATGTGGTATCAAGCGCGACGTGAATATCGCCCTGATTTGCGAAGGTAACCCTGCCGATCTGCTGGGCCAGTGGGTACTGGTGCACGTCGGATTTGCCATGAGCATCATCGACGAAGACGAAGCCAAAGCCACATTAGACGCACTGCGCCAAATGGATTACGACATTACCAGCGCGTGATGATTAAAACCGGATGCTTTCGTAGGCCTGATAAGACGCGCGAGCGTCGCATCAGGCATTGTGCTTGATTGCCGGATGCGGCGTGAACGCCTTGTCCGGCCTACATGGCTTGCTGCGATATGCACCAACCATTACCCCTGACGCTTATCTTCCGTATTTGTCTCGAAATCACTGGCGTCATGGCGCTCATGCAACTGCTCGTTCAGCGGCCCGTTGGTGCGGTTAACAATACGCCCACGTTTCACTGCCGGACGTTCGCCCACTTCTTTCGCCCAGCGTTGCACATGCTTATAACTGCCCGCATCAAGAAACTCTGCGGCATCATACACGCCACCTAACACCACGTTGCCAAACCACGGCCAAATCGCCATATCCGCAATGGTGTACTCGTCTCCCGCAACAAACTTGTGCTGCGCCAGCTGCTTATCCAGCACGTCGAGAAGACGCTTGGCTTCCATGGTAAAGCGGTTAATGGCGTACTCAATTTTCACTGGCGCGTAATGATAAAAGTGACCAAAACCACCGCCGAGGAACGGCGCAGCCCCTTGTAACCAGAACAGCCAGTTCAGCGTTTCAGTTCGCTTCGCCAGATCCTGCGGCAGGAAGTAGCCAAATTTCTCGGCCAGATAAAGCAGAATCGATCCTGACTCAAACACGCGGATTGGCGGGTTATGCGTATGATCGCGCAGAGCGGGAATTTTCGAGTTCGGGTTCACTTCGACAAAACCGCTGGAGAATTGATCGCCATCGCCAATGCGAATCAGCCACGCGTCGTACTCTGCGCCGGTGACGCCCAGCGCCAGCAGCTCCTCAAGCATAATCGTTACTTTCTGACCGTTCGGCGTTCCCAGCGAATAGAGTTGCAATGGGTGTTTGCCAACGGGCAGCGTTTTTTCATGTGTCGGACCAGAAACCGGGCGATTGATATTGGCGAACGCGCCGCCAGCGGATTTATCCCACGTCCAGACTTTCGCGGGCTGATAAGTATTGTCTGCCATAGTGAGTTGCCTTCTGAGTGGTAGTGTTGAAGCAGTGTAGCAGGTCACTTGCTGTACAGAATGTGAATTTTTTAACCCTTTGCGCCAGCCGCTGCGTTGAGGTGTATGATAAGTCTAACCTCTGTCCGGTTAATGTCGCTGAGCAGGTAATCAGAGCACAACAATTACGCCAACTGCTTAGGTTGTATTGTTAAAGGTAAAGTGATGAGCAAAGGAACGACCAGCCAGGATGCCCCGTTCGGGACGTTATTGGGCTACGCCCCCGGTGGTGTAGCAATCTACTCTTCAGATTACAGTTCTCTCGATCCGCAGGAATACGAAGATGATGCCGTATTCCGTAGCTATATCGACGACGAATATATGGGCCACAAATGGCAATGCGTTGAGTTTGCTCGCCGTTTTCTCTTTCTGAACTACGGTGTGGTCTTCACTGACGTGGGCATGGCGTGGGAGATTTTCTCGCTGCGCTTCTTGCGTGAAGTGGTTAATGACAACATTCTGCCATTGCAGGCATTTCCTAACGGTTCGCCGCGTGCGCCGGTCGCGGGCGCGCTTCTTATCTGGGATAAAGGCGGTGAATTTAAAGATACCGGCCATGTCGCCATCATTACGCAATTACATGGCAACAAAGTCCGTATTGCCGAACAGAACGTGATTCATTCCCCGTTGCCGCAAGGGCAACAGTGGACGCGCGAGCTGGAGATGGTGGTAGAAAACGGCTGCTATACCCTCAAAGACACCTTTGATGACACCACTATTCTGGGTTGGATGATTCAGACGGAAGATACCGAATACAGCTTGCCACAGCCGGAAATTGCAGGCGATTTGTTGAAGATCAGCGGAGCGCGCCTGGAAGACAAAGGCCAGTTTGACGGTAAATGGCTGGATGAAAAAGATCCGCTGCAAAACGCCTACGTGCAGGCGAACGGTCAGGTGATCAATCAGGATCCGTATCATTACTACACCATTACGGAGAGCGCCGAACAGGAACTGGTTAAAGCCACCAACGAGCTGCATCTGATGTATCTTCACGCTACCGATAAAGTGCTGAAAGATGACAACCTGCTGGCACTGTTCGATATTCCGAAAATCCTCTGGCCGCGTTTGCGTCTCTCCTGGCAGCGTCGTCGCCACCATATGATCACCGGTCGTATGGATTTTTGTATGGATGAGCGTGGCCTGAAGGTCTATGAATACAACGCCGACTCCGCCTCCTGTCATACTGAAGCGGGCTTGATCCTCGAACGTTGGGCGGAGCAGGGCTATAAAGGCAACGGCTTCAATCCGGCGGAAGGTCTGATTACCGAACTGGCTGGCGCGTGGAAACACAGTCGCGCGCGTCCGTTTGTCCATATCATGCAGGACAAAGATATTGAAGAGAACTATCACGCTCAGTTTATGGAGCAGGCGCTGCAACAGGCGGGCTTTGAAACGCGTATCTTGCGCGGGCTAGATGAACTGGGCTGGGATGCTGCCGGACAACTAATTGATGGGGAAGGGCGACTGGTTAACTGCGTTTGGAAGACCTGGGCGTGGGAAACGGCGTTTGATCAGATTCGCGAAGTCAGCGACCGTGAATTTGCTGCGGTCCCGATTCGCACTGGTCACCCGCAAAATGAAGTGCGCCTGATCGACGTTCTGCTGCGTCCGGAAGTGCTGGTCTTTGAACCGCTTTGGACGGTTATCCCTGGCAACAAAGCGATTCTGCCAATTCTCTGGTCGCTGTTCCCGCATCATCGTTATCTGCTGGATACCGATTTCACTGTTAATGATGAACTGGTGAAAACCGGTTACGCCGTGAAACCGATTGCCGGTCGCTGTGGTAGCAATATCGACCTGGTCAGCCATCATGAAGAGGTGCTCGACCAAACCAGCGGTAAATTTGCCGAGCAGAAAAATATCTACCAGCAACTGTGGTGTCTGCCAAAAGTGGACGGTAAATACATTCAGGTATGTACTTTCACCGTGGGCGGCAACTACGGTGGGACGTGTTTGCGCGGCGATGAATCTCTGGTCATCAAAAAAGAGAGTGATATTGAGCCGTTAATTGTGCTGAAAGAGTAATAGACTTTTTCGCAAACCCGTGCTGATTATCAAAAATAGTCAGCACGGAAAATCGTTCATGGAATGCTCAAGATATTGAATATTGAAATACATTAAGTTAATAAATTCACTATATGAATGTATTAATGATTGAAATGATTCGCCATTAATTATTTCTTAAAATTTTGAATGGCAACTTATTATCTGATACTAAAGAAATAACACTCTTTTTATCGTTAAAAAATGATATTTCACTTTGCCCGCGCCGTTAAAGTCACTGATAATGCGTCCGTTCGTAAATTCAAAATGGCGTAATCTAATATATGCTAAATTTATTTGTTGGCCTTGATATATACACAGGGCTTTTGTTATTACTTGCTCTGGCATTTGTGTTGTTCTACGAAGCAATTAATGGTTTTCATGACACGGCGAATGCGGTGGCAACCGTTATTTATACTCGTGCCATGCAGCCACAACTTGCCGTGGTGATGGCGGCATTTTTTAACTTTTTTGGCGTATTGCTTGGCGGACTTAGCGTCGCCTATGCCATCGTCCATATGTTGCCAACTGATTTGTTGCTGAATATGGGGTCAACCCACGGTCTGGCGATGGTCTTTTCCATGCTGCTGGCGGCGATTATCTGGAACCTGGGAACGTGGTTCTTTGGTTTACCGGCCTCCAGTTCACACACATTGATTGGCGCGATTATCGGCATCGGCTTAACCAACGCGCTATTGACCGGCTCGTCGGTGATGGATGCGTTAAACCTGCGTGAAGTGACCAAGATTTTCTCCTCGTTAATTGTCTCCCCCATCGTCGGCCTGGTCATTGCGGGTGGTCTGATTTTCCTGCTGCGCCGTTTCTGGAGCGGGACGAAAAAGCGTGACCGTATTCACCGCATTCCTGAAGATCGCAAAAAGAAAAAAGGCAAACGTAAGCCGCCATTCTGGACGCGTATTGCGCTGATTGTTTCCGCTGCGGGCGTGGCGTTTTCGCACGGCGCGAACGACGGGCAGAAAGGGATCGGCCTGGTGATGCTGGTACTGGTGGGGATTGCCCCTGCAGGTTTCGTCGTCAATATGAACGCGTCCGGCTATGAAATTACCCGTACCCGCGATGCCGTCATCAATTTCGAACACTATCTGCAACAGCATCCTGAACTACCGCAGAAGTTGATTGCGATGGAACCTCCATTGCCTGCGGCATCGACTGATGGCACGCAAGTGACGGAGTTCCATTGTCATCCGGCAAATACCTTTGATGCGATTGCGCGCGTTAAAACGATGCTGCCGGGCAATATGGAAAGCTACGAGCCGTTAAACGTAAGTCAACGCAGTCAGCTGCGCCGTATTATGCTTTGTATCTCTGATACCTCTGCGAAGCTGGCGAAACTGCCAGGCGTTAGCAAAGAAGACCAGAGCCTGCTGAAAAAACTGCGCAGCGATATGTTAAGCACCATTGAATATGCTCCAGTGTGGATCATCATGGCGGTGGCTTTAGCACTCGGTATTGGCACCATGATTGGCTGGCGCCGTGTAGCGATGACCATCGGTGAGAAAATTGGTAAGCGCGGCATGACTTATGCACAAGGGATGGCGGCGCAGATGACGGCGGCGGTATCTATCGGTCTTGCCAGTTATATTGGGATGCCTGTTTCCACAACTCACGTACTCTCTTCTGCGGTGGCGGGGACGATGGTGGTAGATGGCGGTGGGTTACAGCGTAAAACGGTAACCAGTATCCTGATGGCGTGGGTGTTTACCTTACCGGCGGCAATTTTTCTGTCTGGTAGTCTGTACTGGATTGCATTGCAGCTTATCTAACCTTCCTGTTAATGCCCGGTCCTGCGATCGGGCATTATCACTTCTGACTAGCGATAACCTCGCGCTGTCATAAAATCCATTATCGCTTTTTCCGCATCAACCAGCACTTGTTCCAGCGGTTGATTGGCATCGATATCAACCAGTTGCGCGCCTCCAAAGGTTAACTTTGGCGTTATGGCAATTTTCTTCGCCAGAGATTCTCGTTTGTGGTCAGGCTTACGCGCGCAGGCCACGTCCAGGGAGACATTGAGTTTGATGACCAGATCAGGCTTATGGCTCGCCATCCAGTGAAATGCTTTACGTTCCTGACTTGCCAGCCATGACACAAAACGACCACCTTCAACGTTAGGCGGGAACACCGTACCATCATAAGCGCCAGGAATCTGGTCCTGTGGATAACGGTCGGTCAAAACAATTAACCCGCGACGACGACAGGCAAGCATATGACGAAAGCGCAGTAAGCGGCGGGCGACAAACGCTGTAATTACCAGCGCCGGAACTGGCCCAGGCAATTTTTTCGCTGTTTTCACTTTATTGCGTTCAATTGATTTATTAAGCGATTTTCCCATTAAGGGCAGTTTTACCACTGCACGACCGACATTTCCGGCTTGCTTTCCTAAATGAACTCTTTCTGCGGCACCATATTTTTCGACAACGGTAATGAGATGTTCACAAACCGTTGACTTGCCTGAACCATCACTACCAATAACGGCTATTAATGGAGGTGTTATAGACTGCATGAATATATCCTTAAATTTAAATATCCATCCCAAATATTTATCTGGTTAATATGTTTTAATGAAAGCGTAATTCAGGTCAATGTCACAATTAACCATTGTCACAATAAGGTTGAACGGATATTCTGAGCACGGACCACGTAATATTCAATACATTATTTGCTGCCGGGTTTTTCGTGAATCAACGTAATATGTCAATAATTAATTCCATGCCAGTGCGTGTTATTGCCATTGTGGGATGTGATGGTTCAGGTAAATCGACCCTCACGGCAAGCCTGGTGAATGAACTGGCAGCAATAATGCCAACAGAACAAATTTATCTTGGGCAGTCTTCCGGACGAATTGGCGAATGGATTTCACAGTTCCCTATAATTGGCGCCCCTTTTGGGCGTTATCTGCGGGGTAAGGCAGCTCATGTACATGAAAAGCCCTCAACACCGCCTGGCAATATTACCGCGCTGGTTATCTATTTGCTTTCCTGCTGGCGGGCGTACAAGTTTCGAAAAATGTTGAGAAAAAGCCAGCATGGCTTTTTGTTGATTACCGACCGCTACCCGCAGGTTGAAGTCCCTGGCTTTCGTTTTGATGGTCCACAACTGGCTAAAACTAAAGGCGGTAATGGCTGGGTAAAAATGTTAAGGCAGCGCGAGCTGAAGCTGTACCAATGGATGGCGTCTTATTTGCCCGTATTGTTGATTCGTCTTGGCATTGATGAACAAACCGCGTTTTCGCGTAAACCTGACCATCAACTGGCAGCGTTACAGGAAAAAATCGCCATTACGCCGCAACTGACTTTCAACGGCGCCAGGATCCTTGAACTGGATGGTCGGCAACCAGCCGATGAAATCCTGCAAGCGTCACTACGTGCAATTCACGCCGCACTTTCCTGATCACCAAAATGGATAGGGGATGATTTAAAGAATGGATGCACTACAAACGCAAGCTGTTAACAGCACTACCGCGCCGCAGCCCAGCTACATTCCGGGGCTAATTGCGGTGGTCGGGTGCGATGGCACCGGCAAATCCACGCTGACCACCGATCTGGTGAAATCATTGCAACAGCACTGGCAAACCGAGCGGCGCTATCTGGGGCTACTGTCCGGTGAAGACGGCGACAAAATCAAACGATTACCGTTGGTTGGTGTCTGGCTGGAGCGGCGACTGGCGGCAAAATCCTCGAAAACCCAAAGCATGAAAACTCGCTCTCCGGCGCTCTGGGCGGCGGTGATTATGTACGGCTTCTCGCTGCGAAGAATGGCGAACCTTCGTAAGGTTCAGCGACTGGCGCAAAGCGGCGTACTGGTGGTCAGCGATCGCTTTCCGCAGGCGGAAATTTCCGGTTTTTATTATGACGGGCCGGGGATTGGCGTCGAGCGCGCGACCGGGAAAATCAACCAATTTCTGGCGCAGCGCGAGCGACAGTTATACCAACAAATGGCGCAGTACCGTCCTGAATTAATCATTCGTTTGGGGATTGATATTGATACTGCCATCTCCCGCAAGCCTGACCATGACTATGCCGAGTTGCAGGACAAAATCGGCGTCATGTCGAAGATTGGCTATAACGGCACAAAAATTTTAGAGATTGATTCCAGAGCGCCCTACAGCGAAGTGCTGGAACAGGCACAGAAAGCGATTTCTCTGGTTGCCATCGTTTCTGACCGCCGAAGCTTGACTTAAGGCAGACGGGATATTTTTCATTTTTCAACGATAAGGTCTGGCTGAATTGGCAGGTTTTAACATCAAACATTGGTTTGCAGATGGAGCCTTTCGCACCATTATTCGTAACAGCGCTTGGTTAGGTTCCAGCAATGTCGTGAGTGCCTTGCTGGGCTTACTGGCGCTTTCGTGCGCCGGTAAAGGAATGACGCCAGCGATGTTTGGCGTACTTGTCGTCATACAGTCTTATGCCAAGTCGATTAGTGATTTTATTAAGTTTCAGACATGGCAGTTGGTGGTGCAGTACGGAACGCCAGCATTAACCAACAATAATCCTCAGCAATTCCGTAATGTTGTCTCATTTTCCTTCTCGCTGGATATCGTCAGCGGCGCGGTGGCGATTGTCGGCGGCATTGCCTTACTGCCATTCCTTTCCCATTCATTAGGTCTGGATGACCAAAGCTTTTGGCTGGCGGCGCTCTATTGCACACTTATTCCTTCAATGGCTTCCTCCACGCCGACCGGCATTTTGCGTGCGGTTGATCGCTTCGACTTAATTGCTGTACAGCAGGCGACGAAACCTTTTCTGCGTGCGGCGGGCAGCGTCATCGCCTGGTATTTTAACTTTGGCTTTGCCGGATTTGTTATCGCCTGGTACGCATCGAATCTGGTTGGCGGCACCATGTACTGGTGGTTTGCCGCGCGCGAATTACGCCGCAGAAATATCCATAACGCGTTCAAATTGAATCTGTTTGAGTCTGCCCGACACATCAAAGGCGCATGGAGTTTTGTCTGGTCAACCAACATTGCCCATTCCATTTGGTCGGCGCGTAATTCATGTAGCACGGTACTGGTGGGGATCGTATTAGGGCCAGCTGCTGCCGGGTTATTTAAAATCGCCATGACATTCTTCGATGCTGCCGGGACGCCCGCCAGTTTGTTGGGTAAGAGTTTTTACCCTGAAGTCATGCGCTTAGATCCACGAACTACCAGACCGTGGCTCCTGGGTGTGAAGTCTGGATTACTGGCTGGTGGGATTGGCATTCTGGTGGCGCTGGCCGTGTTAATCGTTGGCAAGCCACTTATTTCACTGGTGTTTGGTGTTAAGTATCTCGAAGCGTATGACCTGATCCAGGTGATGCTCGGAGCCATTGTTATTTCGATGCTGGGCTTCCCACAGGAGTCATTATTGCTAATGGCAGGGAAACAGCGTGCTTTTCTCGTGGCGCAAACCATCGCCTCTATCGGCTACATCGTGTTGCTGTTCATGTTCTGCCATCTGTTTGGCGTGCTGGGGGCAGCATTTGCTTACTTCGGTGGGCAATGTCTTGATGTGGTGCTCTCGTTAATTCCGACATTAAAGGCGTTCTTTCAACGCCATTTATTGGCCTATAACGCAGTGGGAGAAAAATCCCAATGATGAAAAAATATTTTCCACTTGAGGTCAGTGAGCGTTTATTTATCGCGGTCGAAGAAGATGATGTTGTTGACGCTCAAGTTAGCTTACCACCAACGATCGCACTGCGTTGTTCATCGGAAATTATTCATGATAATTATGCATTATGCCTGAGATTCTGGTTGGACGGAGTCAATCGCAAGGCGTTACTCCACCTGACCCTGAAGCAGGCTAAAGGTGACCCTCTTACCGACGAAGAACGCAAACAGTATAAATACATGCGAGCGCGCTACAAGCATCTGCGTTTTGCGCAACGGCTGTATTTAAAGAAGCATCAGGCTGGTTTTTTATTTGGCAAAACGACCGTTTTTCTGGGGCGTTTTCAGGATGGTTTTCGTAACGGTAAGAAAAATATTGTGTCGTATTACGGCAACCTGTTACGTATTTATTTAAGCTCTCCTGTCTGGTGGCTGGTGAACTATTCATTACGCCATAGCCAGCTAGAAAGCGTTAATGGTTTTATCGCTTATCGGCAGAAGCAAATGCGCATCCTGAAAGAAATTATTGCCAGGCCGCAGCTAACCGGCAGGGAATTTCATGATGTGCGAAAAATCATCAGTCAGCAGGTTTCTTATTACGACACTCTAAGATCGCTTGATCCCGAAAATACAGAGGCGTTGCAGATTTCCCGCTTCCTGGCGGCCATTAATGGCCTGATGGGGGATAAGCACGACGACATGGTGGCGGATGATTTGGACAATCGCCAATCGTATGATGCGCCAGTGGCACTCGACAGCGATATTCGTCAGCGCTTAGAACTGCTGATTTCGCGTTTTCCGCTATAACCGGAGTAATGATGTCCTCTCGTCTGATTACTGCGCTGATATTTTCACTCTTCTCGTTCGGCGCTACTGCGCACAATTTCGTCATCGGAAAACCGGTCACACCTGTTTATATTCAGGACGGTGGCGAATTACTGCTCAAAAATGACGAAATTTACTATCAAAAGTGGAACAGCACGCAGCTGAAGGGAAAAGTCCGCATTATTCAGTATATCGCCGGACGAAAGTCAGCGAAGAAGAAGAACTCTCTGTTAATCAAAGCAGTAGAAACAGCAAACTTTCCTCAGGATCGTTTTCAGCCCACCACCATTGTGAACACCGATGATGCCATCTTCGGCACCGGCTATTTTGTGACAGGTAAAATTGAAAAAAATAAACGTCGTTATCCGTGGGCGCAATTCGTAATCGACGGCAGCGGTCTGGGGCGCGTTGCCTGGCAACTGCCGGAACAGAGTTCAACCATTCTGGTGCTGAATAAATACGGGCAAATTCAGTGGGCGAAGGACGGCAGCCTGACGCCAGAAGAGGTTGATCAGGTCATTGCGTTGGCGCAGAAGCTGATCAATGAATAAAAAACTCAAAGGATTGAGGACGTTAGTGAGATGAAGCTGGTTGAACACTACATCATGCGTGGTACGCGCCGTCTGGTGCTGATTATCGTTGGTTTTTTGATCTTTATCTTCGCCAGTTACTCTGCACAGCGTTACCTGACCGAAGCAGCCAATGGGACTTTAGCGCTTGATGTAGTACTTAATGTTGTTTTCTACAAAGTGCTGATAGCGCTTGAAATGTTACTTCCAGTGGGCCTGTATGTGTCGGTTGGTGTGACTCTTGGGCAGATGTATACCGACTCAGAAATTACCGCTATCTCTGCGGCGGGCGCCAGTCCCACACGTTTGTATAAAGCCGTTATGTATCTGGCAATTCCATTAAGCATTTTTGTCACGCTGTTGTCGATGTATGGTCGGCCCTGGGCTTATGCGCAGATTTATCAACTGGAACAACAGTCGCAGTCGGAGCTGGATGTTCGCCAGTTGCGGGCAAAGAAATTTAACACTAACGATAACGGACGAATGATCATTTCGCAGACGGTTGATCAGGATAATAATCGCCTGACTGACGCGCTGATTTATACTTCTACTGCCAATCGAACCCGTGTTTTCCGCGCCCGTTCGGTTGATGTGGTTGACCCATCACCCGAGAAACCGACCGTTATGTTGCACAACGGGACCGCCTATCTTCTTGATCATCAGGGTCGTGACGACAACGAACAGATCTACCGTAATCTGCAATTACATCTTAATCCACTGGATCAAAGTGCCAACGTCAAACGTAAAGCGAAATCGGTCGCGGAACTGGCGCGCTCTGTATTTCCTGCCGATCATGCCGAACTGCAATGGCGACAAAGCCGTGGCCTGACAGCGTTGTTGATGGCTCTGCTGGCCATCTCTTTAAGTCGGGTAAAACCGCGGCAAGGGCGATTTTCAACGTTACTGCCACTGACGTTGCTGTTTGTTGCCATTTTTTATGGTGGTGACGTCTGCCGTACGCTGGTGGCTAACGGCACGATTCCCCTCATTCCTGGTTTGTGGTTAGTGCCCGGACTCATGCTAATGGGCCTGTTGATGCTGGTCGCACGCGACTTCTCCTTGCTGCAGAAATTTTCCCGATGAATGTTTTCAGTCGCTATTTAATCCGCCATCTCTTCCTCGGTTTTGCTGCCGCTGCCGGGCTACTGCTGCCGCTTTTTACCACCTTCAACTTGATTAACGAACTGGATGATGTCAGTCCGGGTGGTTATCTCTGGACTCAGGCGGTGCTGGTGGTACTGATGACCTTACCGCGCACACTGGTCGAACTTTCGCCGTTTATCGCGTTATTGGGTGGGATTGTTGGTCTCGGGCAGTTATCGAAAAATAGTGAACTTACCGCCATTCGCAGCACGGGGTTTTCTATCTTCCGTATTGCACTGGTGGCGCTGGTCGCCGGGATACTG
Source organism: Escherichia sp. E4736 (assembly GCF_005781225.1). Taxonomy (NCBI): domain Bacteria; kingdom Pseudomonadati; phylum Pseudomonadota; class Gammaproteobacteria; order Enterobacterales; family Enterobacteriaceae; genus Escherichia; species Escherichia sp. E4736. The sequence continues at coordinate 29,872 of NZ_VATT01000008.1, forward strand.
TGGACTGTTTCGTTAGGCGCGATTGATGAGTGGGTGGCGTCGCCATTGCAGCAACAGGCGCTGCAAATCAAATCGACTGCCACCGTGTTGGGGGAGGACGATGACATTACCGGCAATATGCTGTGGGCCAGGCGCGGCAATGAATTTGTAACGGTGAAATCGCTAAATGAACAGGGCCAGCCGGTAGGCATAGAGATATTTCACTATCGCGACGATCTCTCGCTCGAATCCTACATTTATGCACGCAGTGCCACCATTGAAGACGGCAAAACGTGGATCCTGCACGGCGTGAATCATAAAAAATGGCTGAATGGCAAAGAAACGCAGGAAACATTAGCCAATCTTGGCTGGCAATCGGCATTCACCAGTATGAACCTTGAAGAGTTATCGATGCCGGGGAATACTTTTTCTGTCCGTCAGCTCAATCATTACATCCATTATTTGCAGGAAACCGGACAACCCAGCAGCGAATACCGCCTTGCACTGTGGGAGAAGCTGGGGCAACCCATTTTAACTCTGGCAATGATTTTACTGGCTGTGCCCTTTACCTTTAGCGCCCCGCGCTCACCGGGGATGGGTAGCCGTCTCGCTGTAGGCGTCATCGTTGGCTTGCTTACCTGGATTAGCTATCAAATCATGGTCAATCTGGGATTGCTATTTGCGTTGAGTGCGCCCGCTACCGCACTCGGTTTACCAGTAGCGTTTGTGCTGGTGGCGTTAATGTTGGTGTATTGGTACGACAGGCAACATTAATAATCCCGCCGTGGGGTAACACCACGGCGGCCAATATTACTGCTTCAGGGTCGCAAATGCCTGAATGATGGCATCAATTTGCTCGCGACTGTGGGCAGCATTAACGCTACAGCGCAACAGCGTAATACCCGCAGGCGCGGCAGGTGGCAGGATAAGATTCACATACACGCCCAGCGAAATAAGCTCACGCCAGATGCGTAAACCTTCCTCTTTCGAACCGATTATTACCGGCACTACCGGACTAATATGTGAGCTTAACTCGTAACCCAGTTTTTGCAGCCCGTCATACAGATGGTTGGCATTATCCATCAGTTTTTGCCGCAGCTCTGGTTGAGTGGCAATGGTTCTTAACGACGAGCGCACGGTTGCAATGCAGGAAGGAGAAGGGGAGGCGGTAAAAATATACGGACGGCTGCCGTAGCGCAGCACTTCCATCGCTTCCGAACCCACGGCAAAACCACCAATAGAAGCCAGGCTTTTACTGAAGGTGCCAACGATAATATCCACATCATCTTCAACGCCAACGGCTTCAACCAGTCCGCGCCCCGTTGCGCCTAACACGCCAAATGAATGCGCTTCATCGACAATCAAATAACCGCCGAGACGACGTTTGATATCAACGATTTCCGCCAGTGGTGCGACGTCACCGAGCATACTGTAGATGCCTTCAACGATGATAATCGCCTCTTTTGCCCGTTCACCGAGGCGAACCATGCGACGTTCCAGATCTTTAGCATCATTATGGCGGAAACGAATAATTTCCGCGCCGCCGAGAGAACAGGCGTCATAAATACTGGCGTGGCTGTCAGCATCCAACAACACCACGGCGTTATGGTCGGCAAGTGCGCTGATGACACCTAAATTAGCGGTATAACCGGTTGAAAAAACGATAGCGGTAGGACGATTGAAAAACTCGGCGATCTCTTTCTCTAACGCCAGATGCGGCGCATAACTACCATTAGCCATACGTGAACCGGTGGTGCCGGTGCCTTGCGTTGCTAACGCTGCCTGACCATCGGCGATGGCATTATGATTGAAGGTTAAACCGAGATAATTATTGGTCCCGGCCAGAATCACTTTTTTATCGCCAATGCGCCCTTCGGTGGCGGAATACACTTCATCAATACAGGTGCCAAACGGCGTTAACCCGTTATCGCTAAATTGCAGTCGCTCGCCCGCAAGACGCGCATATTTATCGTATAGCCCCATTATTTATTCTCCAGCCATGGAAGTAGTGTTTCCATTAATTGCACAGGGGTTTTGACATCCAGCAGAATATTAATAGGAATGGAAATATCAAATCTGTCTTCCAGCATCATTAAGAGATCCATCACTTTAATCGACTCCAGGCCGAGATCGTTGACGAGATCGCTGTCAGGCTTAATTTCCACACCGTTTTCGACCAAATCCTGTAAACAGGAAAGGATGTAATCCATTACTATTTCACGATTTACCATAGAAACGTTAACACACCTTTAAACAAGACAATCAAAATAGCCCGTTGCGTAATGCGTGTTCCAGGCTAATCCCGGGAAACCAATTAATATCTTCAGAAATACGGTTATTACTTGCCGACCAGTCGGCGTGGGTTAATTCACGAATTTTCGAGCGGGTCAGCATAGGTTCTTTACCGGCCAGGCGACTCAACGCGGTACTGACATCTGCAAGGCAGGTGAGCAACGGCAGAGGAATGCCGACCATCCGTACAGCTCCTTGACGGGCGGCGGCGGCCAGTTGTTGCACGCGCTGCCAGTCATAGCCACCGGCGACACCATCACATAATTCATAGGTTTGCATCTGTACGGAATCGGTGCTTAACCACTGACCCACGGCTTGCGCAAAATCGGTGACGTGCAGGAAAGAGAGCTGCGTCTCTGGTGCGCCCAGCCGTGGCAGCAGGCCACGCAGCATCCAGTCAAACAGTGGTTTTAACTCTTTATCGCCGGGGCCATAGACTGCTGTTGGGCGAAAAATGCCCAGCGTAATTTCGTCCGCCATTGCTGCTAGTCGTTGTTCGGCGACGTGTTTGGATTTCGCGTACCAGGAGAGTTCGGGATGGCGCGCCGCCAGCGAAGAGATAAAAAGAAAACGTTGGCAAAAGCCACTCTCTTTTGCCGCCTGCATCAGGCGCAGACTGCCGTCAACGTTACAGCGAGTAAAGACATCCTCTTTGTGTCCGCGTACTTGCCCGGCGCAATGGACCACAGCACCGGCACCGGCAACCAACTCGCTAAGTGAATGCGTATCTTCCAGCGAACCGCGTACCCAGATGAGATTATCGCTGACGTGAGCGCGGGAAGTACGCGTCAATGCGCGGACGTGAAAGCCGCGGGCGAGCAGGTTATCGACAATATATTTACCGATAAACCCGGTAGCGCCCGTTACCGCGACAGTTTGATTCATGCGAGAGATTCCTGCACATGGAAACTGGCGGCAACGGCCTTCTGATAACGTTTTTTGGCTTCTGCGCGGGCGGGCTTGCCGGAAGATGTGCGAGGAATGCTGTGGGGCGGTAACAGGTCGATAGCCGCGGTTACGCCAAATTCGCTTTGTATCCGCGCCGCCAGCGAGTGGATAAGCTGCGTGCGGCGCTCTGCGTCGCTGATCCGACACTGGATCTGCAAAATGATTTTTTCCTGGGCGGTAACAAACGCAATGGCATCGCCAGAGTGAATTTCTGGCTCCTGTTCCGCAATGTATTCAATATCCTGCGGCCAGATATTACGCCCACGAATAATAATCAGGTCTTTAATGCGCCCGGTGACATACAGATAACCGTCCAGCAGATAGCCGAGATCGCCGGTATCTAACCAGCCCGTCGCGGTAATTTCGTCTTGTGAAGCCTGATCGCCAAAGTAACCGCTCATCAGGCTGGGGCCGGAGATGCAAATATGGCCCACCACACGTTCCGCTACTGGTATACCTGCTTCATTACGGATTTCAATGCCATGTTCCGGCAACGCCTTACCACAGTTGACGAAAGTTGATACGGCACGTGTTTCAACACCTGGCGTCACGGCTTTACCCTGGTATTCGAGGATATCGCGATCCACTTCGTTGACCACAACTCCGGAGGCTTCATCTGAGAAACTGACAGCCAGCGCGTTTTCTGCCAGTCCGTAGCAGGGCATAAACGTTTTATCGTCAAAGTTAACCTGACGGAAACATTCAGCAAATTGATGGAGTTGTTCTGCGGAGATGGGTTCAGCGCCAATACCCGCGACGCGCCAGCAGGAGAGATCCAGCTCAGCGAGATCTTTTTCATTCACGCGGCGCTGGCACAATTCATAGCCAAACGGCGGCGCAACGGAAACAGTGCCACGATTTTTACTGATCAATTTAAGCCATTGCAGTGGGCGCATGGCGAAATCCTGGGTGCGCAAATAATCCACCGAAAGCTGCGTGGCAACAGGCGTCAGGAGAAAACCGACCAGCCCCATATCATGGTAGAAAGGCAGCCAGGAGACGCAGCGGTCGCCAGGGCGTAATTTAATGCCATCGTGGCTGATGGCCCGTAGATTAGCCATCACTTCGCGGTGAGTGATGATAACGCCACGGGGAAAACGGGTGCTGCCGGAGGTGTACTGGAGGTAGGCGATATCGTCTAAAACTGGACGCTGGAGCGCAACATCGGCTTCCGGCAATGCCTTAAACCAGGTGTGGCTTAAAACATGTAATTCGGGGTTATCATGCGTCGCGGCATTGACCAGCGGCAACCATTCATCACCGGTGATTATCGCGGCTGGTTGGCAGCTTGCCAGTAAACCCTGCAGTTTGGTGCTCCAGGAATCCCTCTGACCGACGCCCATTGGAATCGCCAATGGTACGGCAACTAATCCAGCATACTGGCAGGCAAAAAATGCCTCGACAAACCCGCTACTGGTTTCGGCAATCAGCGCCACGCGATCGCCTTTTTTCAGGTTCAGCGATAGCAGCCGCCTGGCTCCCGTTTCCGCGCGCACTTTTAAAGTGTGATATTCCAGTTCATCTTCAAGCTGGCTACGCCTGTCATAAAAATTCATTCCGGCGTTACTCAGAGCGGCATAGTCCAAAGCATCAACCAGCGTTGGAAAATCGGCATAGCGCATAGGCAAAGAATGCGTAAAGATTTTATTGGACATATACACCACAAGAAAATTGGATATCAAAAATAAAATGACAATAATGCGGTGGATTATATATGCATAAAAGATAAATGAGATAGTATTTTCATCGTTGTGATATTGAACATTGATTAAGATAATAAGTTCTGCTCTGTTATTTTTTATTGTGAATAATATTTAATTTATGAATGTATTAAGGTGATGCCTTGTCGGGTCGCTTAAGTCTATAAGAGACATTATTGACTGTTTAACGCAGTCACTGGTTTTATCAACATCATTAATAAATATTGTTTTGTCTTCGTTTGTATTCATTGGGTGGATTATTAAGGTGCCGTTCGTTGTGGTTACTGCCTGTTTTTCACCGTTAATTATTTGTTGTCCACGTAAATATGGAATGCGATCTGCTGATGATTAAAATTGAAAAAGTAATAAATAAAAACGACTTAAAAGCATTTATCGCTTTTCCGTCGTCACTTTATCTCGATGATCCAAACTGGATCCCTCCTTTATGCATTGAACGCAGTGAGCATTTGTCACAAAAGAATCCGGGAACGGACCATATCATCTGGCAGGCATGGGTGGCGAAAAAAGAGGGGCAGGTAGTAGGGCGCATTACCGCGCAAATCGATACCTTGCACCGCGAGCGTTACGGCGAGGATACCGGTCATTTCGGCATGATTGACGCCATTGATGATTTGCAGGTTTTTAAAGCTTTATTTGGCGCAGCGGAAGCATGGCTGAAGTCACAAGGTGCACGCAACATCACCGGGCCTTTTAGCCTGAATATCAATCAGGAAAGCGGATTACTGATTGAAGGTTTTGACACACCACCCAGTGCGATGATGCCGCACGGTAAACCGTGGTATGCCGCGCATATTGAACAACTGGGTTATCACAAAGGTATTGATTTACTGGCGTGGTGGATGCAGCGAACCGATCTCACTTTCTCTCCGGCGCTAAAAAAACTGATGGATCAGGTGCGCAAAAAGGTGACCATTCGCTGCATCAATCGTCAGCGGTTTGCCGAAGAGATGCAGATCCTGCGTGAGATTTTCAACTCCGGCTGGCAGCACAACTGGGGATTTGTGCCGTTTACCGAACATGAATTTGCGACCATGGGCGATCAACTTAAGTATCTGGTGCCGGACGATATGATCTACATCGCCGAGATTGATTCTGCACCCTGCGCGTTTATTGTCGGCTTACCGAACATCAACGAGGCGATTGCCGATCTGAACGGATCGCTCTTTCCCTTCGGCTGGGCAAAATTGCTGTGGCGCTTGAAAGTCAGCGGTGTGCGGACCGCGCGAGTGCCGCTAATGGGGGTTCGCGACGAGTATCAGTTCAGCCGCATCGGCCCGGTGATTGCTCTGTTATTGATTGAAGCCTTACATGATCCGTTTGCTCGCCGGAAGATCGATGCGCTGGAAATGTCATGGATCCTCGAAACCAATACAGGCATGAATAACATGCTGGAACGCATTGGGGCGGAGCCGTACAAGCGTTACCGCTTGTATGAAAAGCAGATTTGACTCCAGCTAACTCTGGTTCATTTCCAGCGGCACCGCCGAACGAATCAAATGGTGGCCTTCCAGTTCGATATCGTGGAGATTCTTTTTCACGGTCATCACATGATCGCGGGCGGCGCGCTGGGCGACATGCGGGAGTCGCTGCAACACCGCGTTATAGATCCGCGCATGCTGGCGATCGATCTGCTTTTTTTGCTGTGGTCGATGGTAGAGATTATTCACGCTGGCAAACACCGAATTAAACATTAGATCGGTCAATGATTGCAGCGTAAACACCAGCACCTGATTGTGGGAAGCCTGACAAATGGCGAGATGGAAAGCGTGATCCAGCTGTGCATGTTCGATCAGCGAAAGCGCTTTGTTGTGCTCACTGGCAGCGAGCATTTTTTCATAACAGCGGGTTATCAAAACAAAATCAGCCTGGGTTCCCAGCGTAGCCGCCAACCTTGCCGATTCGCCCTCCAGCAATGCGCGAACGTCAAGCAGATCGTACAGCGTTCGCGGCTGCGTGCTGAACAGATGAATTAGCGGGCTGGTGTCCTGGACCCGATTAAGCCGCGCGACCCGAGAATCGCGACCCTGCGCTGTTTCAATAATCCCGCGCCCGCGCAGCACGGTCAGTCCTTCACGCAGTGCGGAACGCGAGAAGCCGAGCTTTTCGCACAGCCGACGCTCCGAGGGAAGAGGCTGACCGACCTTCAGTACGCCGTCGATAATTAACCGTTCGATACTCTCAGCAACTACTTCGCAAATAGGGCGACGTTCATCTTTCATTCCCGGACCTCGTGCACAGGTAGGACCAATTTTTCTGTTCTTAACTCGCGAAACACGTACATCACGTAAGTGATTATGTTACATCAATTTAACATTGAGTTAACCAACGCGAAGTCACAGAGATGGAAAAAAAATGGTCTGACCGGTAGCTAAAGAGATAGACGAAAACGAAAACCCCGCTTAATAACTGTTCACAGAAGCAGCGCGCAAAAATCAGCTGCCACACAACACAACAAAGCGAACCCTACTCATGAGCATCTTGTACGAAGAGCGTCTTGATGGCGCTTTACCCGATGTCGACCGCACATCGGTACTGATGGCACTGCGTGAGCATGTCCCTGGACTGGAGATCCTGCATACCGATGAGGAGATCACTCCTTACGAATGTGACGGGTTGAGCGCGTATCGCACGCGTCCATTACTGGTTGTTCTGCCTAAGCAGATGGAACAGGTGACGGCGATTCTGGCCGTTTGCCACCGCCTGCGTGTGCCGGTGGTGACCCGTGGCGCAGGCACCGGGCTTTCTGGCGGCGCGCTGCCGCTGGAAAAAGGTGTGTTGTTGGTGATGGCGCGCTTTAAAGAGATCCTCGACATTAACCCCGTCGGACGCCGTGCGCGCGTGCAGCCGGGCGTGCGTAACCTGGCGATCTCCCAGGCCGTTGCGCGGCATAATCTCTATTACGCGCCGGACCCCTCCTCACAAATTGCCTGTTCCATTGGCGGCAATGTGGCGGAAAACGCGGGGGGCGTCCACTGCCTGAAATATGGGCTTACTGTACATAACCTGCTGAAAATTGAAGTGCAAACGCTGGACGGCGAGGCGCTGACGCTGGGATCGGACGCGCTGGATTCGCCTGGTTTTGACCTGCTGGCGCTGTTCACCGGATCGGAAGGTATGCTCGGTGTGACCACCGAAGTGACGGTAAAACTGCTGCCGAAGCCGCCCGTGGCGCGTGTGTTGTTAGCCAGCTTTGACTCGGTAGAAAAAGCCGGACTTGCGGTTGGTGACATCATCGCCAATGGCATTATCCCCGGCGGGCTGGAGATGATGGATAACCTGTCGATCCGCGCGGCAGAAGATTTTATTCATGCCGGTTATCCCGTCGACGCCGAAGCGATTTTGTTATGCGAGCTGGACGGCGTGGAGTCTGACGTACAGGAAGACTGCGAGCGAGTTAACGACATCTTACTGAAAGCGGGCGCGACTGACGTCCGTCTGGCACAGGATGAAGCAGAGCGCGTACGTTTCTGGGCTGGCCGCAAGAACGCTTTTCCGGCGGTGGGGCGCATCTCTCCCGATTACTACTGCATGGACGGCACCATCCCACGCCGCGCGCTACCTGGCGTACTGGAAGGCATTGCCCGTTTATCGCAGCAATATGATTTACGCGTCGCCAACGTCTTTCATGCCGGAGACGGCAACATGCACCCGTTAATCCTTTTCGATGCCAACGAACCCGGTGAATTTGCCCGCGCGGAAGAGCTGGGCGGGAAGATCCTCGAACTCTGCGTTGAAGTGGGCGGCAGCATCAGTGGGGAACATGGCATCGGGCGCGAAAAAATCAATCAAATGTGCGCCCAGTTCAACAGCGATGAAATCACGACCTTCCATGCAGTCAAGGCGGCGTTTGATCCCGATGGTTTGCTGAACCCAGGAAAAAACATCCCCACGCTACACCGCTGTGCTGAATTTGGTGCCATGCACGTGCATCACGGTCATTTACCTTTCCCTGAACTGGAGCGTTTCTGATGCTACGCGAGTGTGATTACAGCCAGGCGCTGCTGGAGCAGGTGAATCAGGCGATTAGTAATAAAACGCCGCTGGTGATTCAGGGAAGCAATAGCAAAGCCTTTTTAGGCCGTCCTGTCGCCGGGCAAACGCTGGATGTGCGTTGTCATCGCGGCATTGTTAATTACGACCCGACCGAACTGGTGATTACCGCGCGTGCCGGAACGCCGCTGGTGGCGATTGAAGCGGCGCTGGAAAGCGCGGGGCAAATGCTCCCCTGCGAGCCGCCGCATTATGGTGAAGAAGCTACCTGGGGCGGGATGGTCGCCTGCGGGCTGGCGGGGCCGCGTCGCCCGTGGAGCGGTTCGGTCCGCGATTTTGTCCTCGGCACGCGCATCATTACCGGCACAGGAAAACATCTGCGTTTTGGCGGCGAAGTGATGAAAAACGTTGCCGGATACGATCTCTCGCGATTAATGGCCGGAAGCTACGGTTGTCTTGGCGTGCTCACTGAAATCTCAATGAAAGTGTTACCGCGACCGCGCGCCACCCTGAGCCTGCGTCGGGAAATCAGCCTGCAAGAAGCCATGAGTGAAATCGCCCAGTGGCAACTTCAGCCGCTACCCATTAGTGGCTTATGTTACTTCGACAACGCGTTGTGGATCCGCCTTGAAGGCGGTGAAGGATCGGTGAAAGCGGCGCGTGAACTGCTGGGGGGCGAAGAGGTTGCGGGTCAGTTCTGGCAGCAATTGCGTGAACAACAACTGCCGTTCTTCTCGTTACCAGGTACCTTATGGCGCATTTCATTACCCAGCGATGCGCCAATGATGGATTTACCCGGCGAGCAACTGATCGACTGGGGCGGGGCGTTACACTGGCTGAAATCGACAGCCGATGACAATCAAATCCATCGCATCGCCCGCAACGCTGGCGGTCATGCGACCCGCTTTAGTGCCGGAGATGGCGGCTTTGCCCCGCTACCGGCTCCTTTATTCCGCTATCACCAGCAGCTTAAACAGCAGCTCGATCCTTGCGGCGTGTTTAACCCCGGTCGCATGTACGCGGAACTTTAAGGAGCAGGCTATGCAAACCCGGTTAACCGAAGAGATGCGGCAGAACGCGCGAGCGCAGGAAGCCGACAGCATCCTGCGCGCCTGTGTTCACTGCGGATTTTGTACCGCAACTTGCCCAACTTATCAGCTATTGGGCGATGAACTGGACGGGCCGCGCGGGCGCATCTATCTGATTAAACAGGTGCTGGAAGGCAACGAAGTTACGCTTAAAACAAAGGAGCATCTCGATCGCTGTCTCACTTGCCGCAATTGTGAAACCACCTGTCCTTCTGGTGTGCGCTATCACAATTTGCTGGACATCGGGCGTGATATTGTCGAGCAGAAAGTGAAACGCCCACTGCCGGAGCGAATGCTGCGCGAAGGGCTGCGTCAGGTGGTGCCGCGTCCGGCGGTCTTTCGCGCATTGACGCAGGTAGGGCTGGTGCTGCGACCGTTTTTGCCAGAACAGATAAGAGCAAAATTACCCGCCGAAATGGTGAAAGCCAAACCGCGTCCACCGCTGCGCCATAAGCGCCGGGTTTTAATGCTGGAAGGTTGCGCCCAGCCTACACTTTCGCCCAACACTAACGCGGCAACCGCGCGGGTGCTGGATCGTCTGGGGATCAGCGTCATGCCAGCTAACGAAGCAGGCTGTTGTGGCGCGGTGGACTATCATCTTAATGCGCAAGAGAAAGGGTTAGCGCGGGCGCGAAATAACATTGATGCCTGGTGGCCCGCGCTTGAAGCAGGTGCCGAGGCAATTTTGCAAACCGCCAGCGGCTGCGGCGCGTTCGTTAAAGAGTATGGGCAGATGCTGAAAAACGATGCGTTGTATGCCGATAAAGCGCGTCAGGTCAGTGAGCTGGCGGTCGATTTAGTCGAACTTCTGCGCGAGGAACCGCTGGAAAAACTGGCAATTCGCGGCGATAAAAAACTGGCCTTCCACTGCCCGTGTACCCTGCAACATGCGCAAAAGCTCAATGGCGAAGTGGAAAAAGTGTTGCTTCGTCTTGGATTTACCTTAACCGATGTTCCCGACAGCCATCTGTGCTGCGGGTCGGCGGGAACATATGCGTTAACGCATCCCGATCTGGCGCGCCAGCTGCGGGATAACAAAATGAATGCGCTGGAAAGCGGCAAACCGGAAATGATCGTCACCGCCAACATTGGTTGCCAGACGCATCTGGCGAGCGCCGGTCGAACCTCTGTGCGTCACTGGATTGAAATTGTAGAACAAGCCCTTGAAAAGGAATAACAAAATGAAAACTAAAGTCATTCTTAGCCAGCAAATGGCGAGTGCAATTATTGCCGCAGGTCAGGAAGAAGCGCAGAAAAATAACTGGTCTGTTTCCATTGCTGTTGCCGATGACGGCGGTCATCTGCTGGCGTTAAGTCGCATGGACGATTGCGCGCCGATAGCGGCCTACATCTCTCAGGAGAAAGCGCGTACTGCCGCGCTGGGGCGTCGTGAAACTAAGGGCTATGAAGAGATGGTGAACAACGGACGTACCGCGTTCGTGACTGCGCCGTTACTGACGTCGCTGGAAGGTGGCGTACCGGTTGTTGTTGATGGACAAATTATTGGTGCCGTGGGCGTTTCTGGTTTAACCGGAGCACAGGATGCGCAGGTCGCGAAAGCGGCAGCAGCGGTGTTGGCGAAATAAGCGAAAACGAGGAGATAAACAATGAGTCAAACCATAACCCAGGGCCGTTTACGCATTGACGCCAATTTTAAACGTTTTGTGGATGAAGAAGTTTTACCGGGAACAGGGCTGGACGCTGCGGCGTTCTGGCGCAATTTTGATGAGATCGTTCACGATCTGGCGCCAGAAAATCGTCAAGTACTGGCAGAGCGCGATCGCATTCAGGCGGCGCTGGACGAATGGCATCGCAGCAATCCGGGGCCGGTAAAAGACAAAGCGGCTTATAAATCTTTCCTGCGTGAACTGGGCTATCTCGTGCCGCAGCCTGACCACGTTACGGTGGAAACCACGGGCATCGATAGCGAAATCACCAGTCAGGCGGGGCCACAGCTGGTGGTTCCGGCGATGAACGCCCGCTACGCGCTGAACGCGGCAAACGCTCGCTGGGGCTCACTGTACGATGCGTTATACGGCAGCGACATCATCCCACAGGAAGGGGCGATGGTCAGCGGCTACGATCCGCAGCGCGGTGAGCAGGTTATCGCCTGGGTTCGGCGTTTCCTTGATGAATCTCTACCGCTGGAAAACGGCAGCTATCAGGATGTGGTGGCGTTTAAGGTGGTCGACAAACAATTACGTATCCAGTTGAAAAATGGTAAAGAAACCACGTTACGTACTCCGGCACAGTTTGTCGGTTACCGTGGCAATGCCGCTGCGCCGACCTGCATTTTGCTGAAAAATAACGGCCTGCATATTGAGCTGCAAATCGATGCCAACGGGCGAATTGGCAAAGACGATCCGGCGCACATCAACGACGTTATCGTTGAAGCCGCCATCAGTACCATTCTCGACTGTGAAGATTCAGTCGCGGCGGTTGATGCGGAAGATAAAATCCTGCTGTACCGCAACCTGCTGGGCCTGATGCAGGGGACTCTGCAAGAGAAAATGGAGAAAAACGGTCGGCAAATCGTGCGTAAACTGAATGACGATCGTCAGTACACCGCCGCCGATGGCTCTGAAATTTCTCTGCACGGACGCTCGTTGCTGTTTATCCGCAACGTAGGTCATTTGATGACCATTCCCGTAATTTGGGACAGCGAAGGCAATGAAATCCCGGAAGGCATTCTTGATGGCGTCATGACTGGCGCGATTGCCCTCTATGATTTAAAAGTGCAGAAAAACTCGCGCACTGGCAGCGTCTATATTGTGAAGCCGAAAATGCACGGTCCGCAGGAAGTGGCGTTCGCCAACAAACTGTTTACCCGCGTTGAGGCAATGCTCGGTATGGCACCGAATACCCTGAAAATGGGCATTATGGATGAAGAACGCCGGACCTCGCTGAACTTGCGTAGCTGTATCGCTCAGGCGCGCAACCGCGTGGCGTTCATCAATACCGGTTTCCTCGACCGTACTGGCGATGAGATGCATTCGGTGATGGAAGCTGGCCCGATGCTGCGTAAAAACCAGATGAAATCGACGCCGTGGATCAAAGCCTACGAGCGCAATAACGTGCTTTCCGGTCTGTTCTGCGGGCTGCGCGGTAAAGCGCAAATCGGCAAAGGCATGTGGGCAATGCCGGACCTGATGGCAGACATGTACAGCCAGAAGGGCGACCAGTTACGTGCCGGGGCAAACACGGCCTGGGTTCCGTCGCCAACTGCCGCTACGCTCCATGCGCTGCACTACCACCAAACCAACGTACAGAGCGTGCAAGCCAACATAGCCCAGACCGAGTTCAATGCTGAATTTGAACCGCTGCTGGACGATCTGCTGACTATTCCGGTTGCTGAAAACGCTAACTGGTCGGCGCAAGAGATCCAACAAGAGCTGGATAACAACGTGCAGGGAATTCTGGGCTACGTGGTGCGTTGGGTAGAGCAGGGGATTGGTTGTTCAAAAGTGCCGGATATTCACAACGTGGCGTTGATGGAAGACCGTGCAACGCTGCGCATCTCCAGCCAGCATATTGCCAACTGGTTACGCCACGGCATTCTGACCAAAGAGCAGGTGCAGGCGTCACTGGAGAATATGGCGAAAGTGGTTGATCAGCAAAACGCTGGCGATCCGGCTTATCGTCCGATGGCGGGGAATTTCGCTAACTCGTGTGCCTTTAAAGCTGCCAGCGATTTGATCTTCCTCGGCGTGAAACAGCCAAACGGTTATACCGAACCGTTATTACACGCCTGGCGTTTACGCGAAAAAGAAAGTCATTAATAGCGTCAAAAAAAGCCCCGGCAAGTTTTATTGTCGGGGCTATTATAGTAACTGCGGTAGTACATTTATCCCGGAAATAACCGGAGCGATTATCAGGGTTTAACAAAATTAAATACCCGCAGCGCATTACTAGCGGGCCTAAAACAACAATATGGACATCTTAACGATACTCTGCACCTGCGTGTGCGGAACAGAAACCCTTACCCGATATACTTGTTATGCCAGAGGTAGCAATTGCGTTAGCAGCGTACTGTTGCTGTAAAGTATAACGCCTATATTTTACAGTTCAGTCCTCTTTTGCTTATTACAACCTTAATCATATCAAGCATATAAAGATAATAAGAGACTGAACAATATGGTTACCTGGACCCAAATGTATATGCCGATGGGAGGACTGGGGCTATCCGCTCTGGTTGCCCTGATCCCAATAATATTCTTCTTCGTTGCACTTGCGGTATTACGTCTGAAAGGGCATGTCGCTGGAGCAATAACCCTTATATTATCTATCCTGATTGCGATATTCGCCTTTAAAATGCCGATTGATATGGCATTTGCTGCTGCGGGCTATGGCTTTATTTATGGATTATGGCCAATTGCCTGGATTATTGTCGCGGCGGTTTTCCTGTATAAATTAACCGTTGCCAGCGGTCAGTTTGATATTATCCGCAGCTCGGTTATCTCCATCACCGACGATCAGCGTTTGCAGGTGTTACTGATTGGTTTCTCCTTTGGCGCGTTGCTGGAAGGGGCGGCAGGCTTTGGCGCACCGGTGGCAATTACAGGGGCATTGCTGGTGGGCCTGGGCTTCAAACCGTTATACGCGGCGGGGCTGTGTCTGATTGCTAACACTGCGCCGGTGGCGTTTGGTGCGTTGGGCGTGCCGATACTGGTCGCCGGTCAGGTGACCGGAATCGATCCGTTCCACATTGGTGCAATGGCGGGACGTCAGTTGCCGTTCCTGTCGGTGCTGGTGCCGTTCTGGCTGGTAGCGATGATGGATGGCTGGAAAGGGGTGAAAGAGACGTGGCCAGCGGCGCTGGTTGCGGGTGGTAGCTTTGCGGTTACCCAGTTCTTTACCTCTAACTACATTGGTCCTGAGCTGCCGGATATTACTTCGGCGCTGGTGAGTATCGTCTCACTGTCTTTATTCCTTAAAGTCTGGCGACCGAAAAATACCGAAACGGCAATCAGCATGGGGCAATCCGCAGGTGCGATGGTGGTGAATAAACCGTCTTCTGGCGGTCCCGTGCCTTCAGAATATAGTCTGGGGCAAATCATTCGCGCGTGGTCACCCTTTTTAATCTTAACGGTACTGGTCACCATCTGGACCATGAAACCGTTTAAAGCGTTATTTGCTCCGGGCGGCGCGTTTTATTCGCTGGTGATTAATTTCCAGATCCCTCATTTGCATCAACAAGTCTTGAAAGCGGCCCCCATTGTCGCCCAGCCGACGCCAATGGACGCGGTGTTTAAATTCGACCCGCTCTCTGCTGGCGGCACCGCTATTTTCATTGCAGCGATTATCTCTATCTTCATCCTCGGCGTGGGGATCAAGAAAGGTATTAGTGTCTTTGCCGAAACACTAATTAGCCTGAAGTGGCCGATACTGTCGATTGGCATGGTGCTGGCATTTGCCTTCGTGACCAACTATTCCGGTATGTCTACCACACTGGCGCTGGTACTGGCGGGTACTGGTGTGATGTTCCCGTTCTTTTCGCCATTCCTCGGCTGGCTGGGGGTATTCCTTACCGGCTCGGACACCTCCTCGAACGCTCTGTTTGGTTCACTACAATCAACCACGGCGCAGCAAATCAACGTCTCTGACACTCTGCTGGTGGCAGCAAATACCAGCGGCGGCGTAACTGGCAAGATGATCTCCCCGCAATCTATCGCCGTGGCCTGCGCCGCGACGGGCATGGTGGGCCGAGAATCTGAACTGTTCCGCTACACCGTGAAGCACAGTCTGATTTTTGCCAGCGTTATCGGCATTATCACCCTGTTGCAGGCATATGTGTTTACCGGAATGTTAGTTTCGTAAGTCAATAATGCCGGATGATCGTCAATATCATCCGGCTTCTTTCTACTCACGTTTCATTATCCTGACTAAATAATTGTAAAATCATTTCGTTGTTTATTATCCATGCATAAATAATATTTCGTGTTCAGATAACTCGCTAAATAATTAAGGGGGTGAGAATATCTATTTTTTTGTCACGCAAAACAAGTCTGTATTAATTGTGTTCGCTTGATGAGCAAACACCGTGCTATCTGTTGCTTTTGCAATCGCAATCGTTAAAACTATCAACAACTTGGGATAGTTACATTGTGAATAATTGTTACTTTTTTGTTTGTTGAATCATTTTATAAATACCCCGTCTGACATCGAATAGGGGATATTCTTATAAATTTCACCTGTTTCGTTATCAATAATGCAGTTTTCTTAAGAATGGAGGAAGTTACTAGAGAAGGTAAAACATAAAACTATTTCCCCAGTTACGAATTTTTTAACTATATTTTGTCACTTGCGTTATTAATGAATAAGAAATTTAAATATAAAAAATCGCTTTTAGCGGCTATTTTAAGCGCAACCTTATTAACCGGTTGTGATGGCGGCGGTTCAGGTTCTTCCTCCGATACTCCGCCTGTAGATTCTGGAACCGGGTCTTTGCCGGAAGTGAAACCCGATCCAACGCCAACCCCGGAGCCGACGCCGGAGCCTGAACCTACTCCGGACCCGACACCTGAGCCAGAGCCAACGCCAGAACCGGAGCCAGAACCTGTTCCTACGAAAACAGGTTATCTGACCCTGGGCGGAAGCCAGCGGGTAATCGGTGCTAAATGTAATGGTGAATCCAGCGACGGCTTTACTTTTACACCTGGCGAGAACGTTACTTGCGTGGCGGGTAACACGACAATTGCCACCTTCAACACTCAGTCAGAAGCTGCGCGTAGCTTGCGTGCGGTTGAAAAAGTGTCGTTTAGCCTTGAGGATGCGCAAGAACTGGCGGGGTCCGATGACAAGAAAAGCAATGCGCTGTCGCTGGTAACCTCCATGAACAGTTGTCCGGCGGATACAGAACAGGTTTGCCTGACGTTCTCCTCGGTGATCGAGAGTAAACGCTTTGACTCGCTGTATAAGCAAATCGATCTGGCACCGGAAGAGTTCAAAAAGCTGGTCAATGAAGAGGTGGAAAACAATGCCGCGACTGATAAAGCGCCATCCACTCATACTTCACCGGTTGTGCCAGTCACCACACCGGGAACAAAACCGGATCTGAACGCTTCCTTCGTGTCGGCTAACGCGGAACAGTTTTATCAGTATCAACCTACGGAAATTATTCTCTCCGAAGGCCGACTGGTAGATAGCATGGGCAATGGTGTGGTTGGCGTAAATTACTACACCAGCTCAGGCCGTGGCGTGACTGGCGAAAACGGCAAATTCAACTTCAGCTGGGGCGAAACCATCTCCTTTGGTATCGACACCTTTGAACTGGGCTCAGTACGCGGCAATAAGTCGACCATTGCGTTGACTGAGCTGGGCGACGAAGTTCGTGGAGCGAATATTGATCAGCTTATTCATCGTTACTCCCAGACTGGAGATAATAACGACCGTCAGATCCCGGATGTGGTCCGCAAGGTCTTTGCCGAGTATCCCAACGTGATCAACGAGATTATCAATCTCTCGTTATCCAATGGCGCGACGCTGAACGAAGGCGATCAAACCGTTGAGCTGCCAAACGAATTTCTTGCACAGCTTAAATCCGGGCAGGCAAAAGAGATCGATACCGCGATTTGCAACACAACCGGGAGCTGTAACTCTCCGCGCTGGTTCTCGCTGACGGCGCGCAACGTTAATGAAGGTCAAATTCAGGGCGTTATCAACAAGTTGTGGGGAGTGGACGAGGATTACAAATCCGTGTCGAAATTCCACGTTTTCCATGACTCCACCAACTTCTATGGCAGTACGGGTAACGCACGTGGTCAGGCGGTGATTAATATCTCCAACGCGGCCTTCCCGATTCTGATGGCGCGTAATGATAAAAACTACTGGCTGGCCTTCGGCGAGAAACGTGCCTGGGATAAAAATGAGCTGGCGTACATTACTGAAGCGCCTTCCATTGTGCGACCAGAGAACGTGACACGAGAAACCGCCACCTTCAACCTGCCGTTTATCTCGCTGGGGCAAGTGGGCGATGGCAAGCTGATGGTTATCGGTAACCCACACTACAACAGCATCCTGCGTTGCCCGAACGGTTACAGCTGGAACGGGGGCGTTAATAAAGACGGGCAGTGTACGCTCAACAGCGACCCGGATGACATGAAGAACTTCATGGAGAACGTGCTGCGCTATCTGTCAAATGATCGCTGGTTGCCGGATGCAAAATCCAATATGACCGTGGGTACTAACCTGGACACGGTATATTTCAAAAAACATGGTCAGGTGCTGGGAAATAGCGCACCGTTTGCGTTCCACAAGGATTTCGCTGGCATCACGGTCAAACCAATGACCAGCTATGGCAATCTGAATCCAGATGAAGTTCCTCTGTTGATCCTCAATGGCTTTGAATACGTCACACAATGGGGTAGCGATCCTTACTCCATTCCTCTGCGAGCAGATACCAGTAAACCGAAGCTGACTCAGCAGGATGTGACCGATTTGATCGCCTATATGAACAAAGGTGGATCGGTGCTGATCATGGAAAACGTGATGAGCAATCTTAAGGAAGAGAGCGCATCTGGCTTTGTACGTCTGCTTGATGCCGCAGGTCTGTCGATGGCGCTTAACAAGTCGGTAGTAAATAACGATCCGCAAGGCTACCCGGACCGCGTTCGTCAACGACGTTCAACACCAATTTGGGTCTATGAGCGTTATCCGGCTGTCGATGGTAAACCACCGTATACCATTGATGACACCACGAAAGAAGTTATCTGGAAATATCAGCAAGAAAACAAACCTGATGACAAACCGAAGTTGGAAGTTGCCAGCTGGCAGGAAGAAGTTGAGGGTAAACAGGTAACCCAATTTGCCTTTATTGATGAAGCCGACCACAAAACGCCTGAGTCACTGGCTGCGGCGAAGAAGAGAATTCTGGACGCGTTCCCAGGGCTGGAAGAGTGTAAGGATTCTGACTACCACTATGAGGTCAACTGTCTGGAATACCGCCCAGGCACAGATGTACCGGTAACCGGTGGCATGTATGTTCCGCAGTATACGCAGCTGGATCTGGGAGCTGACACCGCGAAAGCGATGCTGCAGGCTGCGGATTTAGGCACCAATATTCAGCGCCTGTATCAGCATGAGCTTTATTTCCGTACCAATGGCCGCCAGGGTGAGCGTCTCAATAGCGTTGATCTGGAACGTTTATACCAAAACATGTCCGTCTGGCTGTGGAACGAGACGAAATATCGTTATGAAGAGGGTAAAGAAGACGAGCTGGGCTTTAAAACGTTCACTGAGTTTCTGAACTGCTACACCAACAATGCATACGTTGGCACGCAGTGTTCCGCTGAGCTGAAAAAATCGCTGATCGATAACAAGATGATTTACGGTGAAGAAAGCAGCAAAGCGGGCATGATGAACCCGAGCTACCCGCTCAACTATATGGAAAAACCGCTGACACGCCTGATGCTGGGCCGTTCCTGGTGGGATCTGAACATCAAAGTTGATGTTGAGAAGTATCCGGGAGTGGTGAATACAAACGGCGAAACCGTCACACAAAACATTAACTTGTACTCAGATCCAACCAAATGGTTTGCAGGTAACATGCAGTCAACTGGCCTGTGGGCACCTGCCCAGCAGGAAGTCAGCATTGAGTCAAAGGCGACAGTTCCTGTGACCGTGACTGTTGCGCTGGCCGACGACCTGACAGGACGAGAGAAGCATGAAGTTAGCCTGAATCGTCCACCCAGAGTGACAAAAACCTATGACCTGAAAGCCAATGATAAGGTGACGTTCAAAGTCCCTTACGGTGGTCTGATTTACATCAAGGGCGACAGCAAAGAGGTGCAATCAGCTGACTTCACCTTTACCGGTGTAGTAAAAGCGCCGTTCTATAAAGACGGTAAGTGGCAACACGATCTGAACTCCCCTGCCCCTCTGGGCGAACTGGAGTCTGCGTCGTTCGTCTATACCACTCCGAAGAAGAACCTGAATGCCAGCAATTTCACGGGTGGCGTAAAACAATTCGCTAAGGAACTGGATACCTTTGCCAGCTCAATGAATGACTTCTACGGACGTGATGGCGAAAGCGGTAAGCACCGGATGTTTACCTATAAAAACTTGACGGGCCACAAACATCGTTTCGCCAACGATGTGCAGATCTCCATTGGTGATGCGCACTCTGGTTATCCGGTAATGAACAGCAGCTTCTCGACGAACAGCACCACGCTGCCGACGACGCCGCTGAACGACTGGCTGATCTGGCACGAAGTAGGGCACAACGCTGCAGAAACACCACTGACTGTACCGGGCGCAACTGAAGTAGCGAACAACGTGCTGGCGCTGTACATGCAGGATCGCTATCTCGGCAAGATGAACCGTGTCGCTGACGATATTACCGTCGCGCCGGAATATCTGGACGAGAGCAACGGTCAGGCATGGGCGCGCGGCGGTGCGGGTGACCGTCTGCTGATGTACGCGCAGCTGAAAGAGTGGGCAGAGAAAAACTTTGATATCAAACAGTGGTATCCAGAAGGTGACCTGCCTAAGTTCTACAGCGATCGTGAAGGGATGAAAGGCTGGAACCTGTTCCAGTTGATGCACCGTAAAGCACGCGGCGATGATGTTGGCAAAACCAAGTTTGGCGAAAGAAATTACTGTGCCGAATCCAACGGTAACGCTGCCGACAAGCTGATGCTGTGTGCATCCTGGGTCGCTCAGACGGATCTTTCGGAGTTCTTTAAGAAATGGAATCCGGGCGCGAATGCTTACCAGTTGCCGGGAGCGAGCGAGATGAACTTCGAGGGCGGTGTGAGCCAGTCGGCTTACAAGACGCTGGCGTCGCTTGATCTGCCGAAACCGCAGCAAGGGCCGGAAACCATTAACAAGGTTACCGAGCATAAGATGTCTGCCGAGTAAGCCTGTATGCCGGATAAGGCGTTCACGCCGCATCCGGCATGAAATAAGGCGCACCGGGTTAACACATTTGCCCGATGCGCCAGCTTATCGGGCCTGGAGGGAAAGCCGCGATTATTTACGTTGGCAGACACCTGTAGGTCGGATAAGGCGTTTTACGCCGCATCCGGCAAGTTACAACAAACAACCTTTAACCATGCTTTTTGATGTTTTTCAGCAATACCCTGCGGCGATGCCCATACTGGCAACCGTCGGAGGATTAATCATCGGCAGTTTTTTGAATGTGGTGATTTGGCGTTACCCCATCATGCTTCGTCAACAAATGGCGGAGTTTCATGGTGAAATGCCGAGTGCGCAGTCAAAAATAAGCCTTGCGCTGCCGCGCTCGCACTGTCCGCATTGCCAGCAGACCATCCGGATACGTGACAACATTCCGCTGCTCTCCTGGCTGATGCTCAAAGGGCGCTGCCGCGACTGTCAGGCGAAAATCAGCAAGCGTTATCCGCTGGTCGAGTTATTGACGGCACTCGCTTTTTTGCTTGCGAGTCAGGTGTGGCCGGAAAGTGGATGGGGGCTGGCGGTGATGATATTATCCGCCTGGCTGATTGCCGCGAGCATCATCGACCTCGATCACCAATGGCTGCCCGATGTTTTTACTCAGGGCGTATTGTGGACCGGGCTGATTGCGGCATGGGCGCAACAGAGTCCGTTAACGCTACAAGACGCAGTCACCGGCGTACTGGTGGGGTTTATCACTTTTTACTCCCTGCGCTGGATAGCCGGAATAGTTCTGCGTAAAGAAGCATTAGGCATGGGCGATGTATTATTGTTCGCTGCGTTAGGTAGTTGGGTGGGGCCGTTGTCGCTGCCCAATGTTGCTTTAATCGCCTCATGCTGCGGCCTGATATATGCCGTTATTACAAAAAGAGGATCAACCACACTGCCTTTTGGACCGTGTTTAAGTCTGGGCGGTATAGCAACACTTTATCTACAGGCATTGTTTTAATGATAACCACGTCATTATCGAAGTGACATTTTAACTCTTATTAATAACCTTAGAGATTATTTACCATGTCGATAAAACAAATGCCAGGGAGGGTATTAATATCGCTATTGTTGAGCGTTACAGGATTATTAAGTGGCTGCGCCAGCCATAATGAAAATGCCAGTTTACTGGCGAAAAAACAGGCGCAAAATATCAGCCAAAACCTGCCGATTAAATCTGCGGGATATACCTTAGTGCTGGCGCAAAGTAGCGGCACGACGGTAAAAATGACCATTATCAGCGAAGCGGGTACTCAGACCACGCAGACGCCTGACGCCTTTTTAACCAGCTACCAACGACAAATGTGCGCTGATCCGACGGTGAAATTAATGATCACCGAGGGAATTAATTACAGCATAACGATTAATGATACACGCACAGGTAACCAGTATCAGCGGAAACTGGATCGTACCACCTGTGGAATAGTCAAAGCATAACGTTGGGTATATAAATTGGCGCGGGTTGTTTTTCGTGACGCACGAATTTATCTCATTCAATGGCTGACAAAAATTCGTCACACTCTTAGCCAGAGACAATCTCTTAATACAGACAAAGAGCATCTGCGCAAAATTGCACGCGGGATGTTCTGGCTGATGCTGCTTATTATTTCTGCAAAAGTGGCGTATTCACTCTGGCGTTATATCTCCTTTTCTGCGGAATATACGGAGGTTTCCCCATCGGCGAATAAACCGACCCGTGCAGGTGCAAAACCGTTCGATAAAAATGACGTGCAATTAATCAGCCAACAAAACTGGTTTGGCAAATATCAGCCCGTCGCCGCACCGGTAAAACAACCCAAACCTGCGCCTGTGGCAGAAACGCGTCTTAATGTGGTGCTGCGTGGGATCGCCTTTGGTGCCAGACCCGGCGCGGTTATTGAAGAAGGCGGCAAACAACAGGTTTATTTGCAGGGCGAACGGCTTGGCTCTCACAACGCGGTGATTGAGGAAATCAACCGCGACCATGTGATGCTGCGCTATCAGGGAAAAATAGAGCGCCTGAGCCTGGCTGAAGAGGAGCGTTCCACCGTAGCCGTGACCAACAAAAAAGCCGCCAGTGACGAAGCAAAGCAAGTTGTTGCTGAGCCTGCTGTCAGTGCGCCCGTTGAGATCCCGGCTGCCGTGCGTCAGGCGCTGGCGAAAGATCCGCAGAAAATTTTTAACTATATCCAGCTTACGCCTGTGCGTAAGGAGGGGATTGTCGGTTATGCAGTGAAACCGGGGGCAGATCGTTCTCTGTTCGATGCCAGCGGTTTCAGGGAAGGCGATATCGCCATTGCGCTAAATCAGCAGGATTTCACTGATCCACGAGCAATGATTGCTCTGATGCGGCAGTTACCTTCAATGGATTCCATTCAACTTACGGTTTTACGCAAGGGTGCGCGCTACGACATTTCCATCGCGCTGCGCTAACCGCATTTAATCCAGGAGAATCATTCATCGTGTTTTGGCGTGATATTACGTTGTCGGTCTGGCGTAAGAAGACAACTGGCCTCAAAACAAAAAAGCGTTTACTGCCGCTGGTGCTGGCAGCGGCATTATGTAGTTCACCGGTCTGGGCGGAAGAAGCCACTTTCACCGCTAATTTTAAAGATACCGACCTGAAATCGTTCATCGAAACCGTCGGCGCTAACCTTAATAAGACCATCATTATGGGGCCGGGCGTACAGGGGAAAGTGAGTATTCGCACCATGACCCCGCTCAATGAACGTCAGTATTACCAGCTATTCCTTAACCTGCTGGAAGCACAGGGGTATGCCGTCGTACCGATGGAAAACGACGTGCTGAAGGTGGTGAAATCCAGTGCCGCGAAAGTCGAGCCGCTGCCGCTGGTCGGTGAAGGCAGCGACAATTATGCGGGCGATGAAATGGTCACCAAAGTGGTGCCGGTACGTAATGTGTCGGTACGCGAGCTGGCGCCGATTTTGCGCCAGATGATCGACAGTGCGGGGTCCGGCAACGTCGTCAATTACGATCCCTCCAACGTAATTATGCTCACCGGACGTGCCTCCGTCGTGGAGCGCCTGACGGAAGTGATCCAGCGTGTGGATCATGCGGGAAATCGCACTGAAGAGGTAATCCCGCTGGATAACGCCTCGGCTTCGGAAATCGCCCGCGTGCTGGAAAGCCTGACTAAAAATAGCGGCGAGAACCAGCCAGCAACGCTGAAATCTCAAATTGTCGCCGACGAACGCACCAACAGTGTGATTGTCAGCGGTGACCCCGCCACGCGAGACAAAATGCGCCGCCTGATCCGTCGGCTGGACTCAGAAATGGAGCGCAGCGGCAACAGCCAGGTTTTCTATCTCAAATACAGCAAAGCCGAAGATCTGGTCGATGTGCTGAAGCAGGTCAGCGGCACGCTCACGGCGGCTAAAGAAGAGGCGGAAGGCACGGTCGGTAGCGGGCGTGAGGTTGTCTCCATCGCCGCCAGCAAACACAGTAATGCCCTGATTGTTACCGCGCCGCAGGACATCATGCAGTCGCTGCAAAGCGTGATTGAACAACTGGATATTCGCCGTGCTCAGGTGCATGTCGAGGCGTTGATCGTGGAAGTTGCCGAAGGCAGCAATATCAACTTCGGCGTGCAGTGGGCGTCGAAAGATGCCGGATTAATGCAGTTTGCTAACGGTACGCAGATCCCTATCGGTACGCTGGGGGCGGCGATTTCTCAGGCGAAACCGCAGAAAGGCTCCACGGTGATCAGCGAAAACGGTGCCACCACCATTAACCCGGATACCAACGGTGATCTCTCCACGCTCGCCCAGCTTCTTTCTGGATTTAGCGGTACGGCGGTTGGCGTGGTGAAAGGCGACTGGATGGCGCTGGTACAGGCGGTCAAAAACGACTCCAGCTCGAACGTCCTCTCCACGCCGAGTATCACCACGCTGGACAACCAGGAAGCCTTCTTCATGGTGGGCCAGGATGTTCCGGTATTAACCGGATCTACCGTTGGTTCCAATAACAGCAATCCTTTCAACACGGTAGAGAGGAAAAAAGTCGGCATCATGCTGAAAGTTACGCCGCAGATTAACGAAGGAAACGCGGTACAGATGGTGATTGAGCAGGAAGTCTCGAAGGTGGAAGGACAGACCAGCCTCGACGTCGTGTTTGGCGAGCGCAAACTGAAAACCACCGTGCTGGCTAATGATGGCGAGCTGATCGTGCTTGGCGGTCTGATGGACGACCAGGCGGGAGAAAGCGTGGCGAAGGTGCCGCTGCTGGGAGATATCCCGTTGATTGGTAACCTGTTTAAATCCACGGCGGATAAAAAAGAAAAACGCAATCTGATGGTGTTTATCCGTCCGACCATTCTGCGTGACGGTATGGCGGCAGACGGCGTGTCGCAGCGCAAATATAACTATATGCGCGCCGAGCAGATCTATCGCGATGAACAAGGCTTAAGCCTGATGCCGCACACCGCGCAGCCGGTATTGCCAGCGCAAAACCAGGCATTGCCGCCGGAAGTACGCGCGTTCCTCAATGCCGGGAGAACGCGTTAATGGTGCCTGTAGCACAGGAAACCACCGCTAACACCGTGCGTCTGCCCTACAGTTTCAGCCGTCGGTTTAGCCTGGTGGCATGGTGCGAAGCGTCGCTGGAGATCCTCCATGTTCATCCGTTGTCGCTCTCTGTTTTGCAGGAGCTGCAGCGGGGGCTGAACGCGCCCTTTACGCTGCGGCAAATCGACGAGGCCGAATTTGAACAGCGGCTGAATGCGGTCTGGCAGCGGGACTCTTCCGAGGCCCGCCAGCTGATGGAAGATCTCGGTTCCGCCGAAGACTTCTTTACCCTCGCTGAAGAACTGCCAGAAACGGAAGATCTGCTGGAAAGTGACGACGATGCGCCGATCATCAAACTGATCAACGCCATGCTGGCAGAGGCGATTAAAGAAGGCGCTTCGGATATTCACATCGAGACATTTGAAAAGAGTCTGGTGATCCGTTTTCGTGTTGACGGCACATTACATGAAATGCTGCGCCCGGGGCGCAAACTGGCCTCGCTGCTGGTATCGCGTATCAAGGTGATGGCACGGCTGGATATTGCCGAAAAGCGCGTACCGCAGGATGGACGCATTGCGCTGCTGCTGGGCGGTCGGGCGATTGATGTGCGTGTCTCCACCATGCCTTCCGCCTGGGGCGAGCGCGTGGTGCTGCGACTGCTGGACAAAAACCAGGCCCGCCTGACGCTGGAGCGTCTGGGGTTGAGTCAGCAACTGACAGTGCAGTTGCGCCAGCTGTTACACAAACCGCACGGCATCTTTCTGGTGACGGGGCCGACGGGTTCCGGCAAAAGCACCACGCTGTA
Source organism: Escherichia sp. E4736 (assembly GCF_005781225.1). Taxonomy (NCBI): domain Bacteria; kingdom Pseudomonadati; phylum Pseudomonadota; class Gammaproteobacteria; order Enterobacterales; family Enterobacteriaceae; genus Escherichia; species Escherichia sp. E4736. The sequence continues at coordinate 56,096 of NZ_VATT01000008.1, forward strand.
CGCCGGATTGCAGGAGCTGAACAACCACTCGCGCAACATTCTCACGGTTGAAGACCCCATCGAATACATGATTGAAGGGATCGGTCAGACGCAGGTCAACACCCGCGTCGGTATGACCTTCGCCCGTGGCCTGCGCGCGATTTTGCGTCAGGACCCGGATGTGGTGATGGTCGGTGAGATCCGCGATACCGAAACCGCAGAAATCGCCGTTCAGGCGTCATTGACCGGGCACCTGGTACTTTCCACGCTGCATACCAACACGGCGGTGGGGGCGATTACGCGTTTGCAGGATATGGGCGTGGAGCCTTTCCTGCTCTCTTCCAGTCTGACGGGCGTGATGGCGCAGCGACTGGTCCGCACTCTGTGTCCCGACTGCCGCCAGGCTGCGCCTGCCACTGACGAAGAAAAACGCCTGCTGGGGATTACCGACGCGCGTACTGTCACTCTGTACCATCCGCAGGGTTGCCCCGCCTGTAATCACAAAGGTTTTCGCGGACGTACTGCCATCCATGAGCTGATCGTGGTAGACGCCACATTGCGTGATTTGATCCACCGTCAGGCCGGGGAACTGGAGCTGGAACGTTATGTCCGGCAACACTCTGCGGGCATCCGCAGCAACGGCATTGAGAAAGTGCTCGCCGGAGAAACCTCACTCGATGAAGTGCTGCGGGTCACGATGGAGGCGTAATGGCACTGTTTTACTATCAGGCGCTGGAGCGTAATGGTCGCAAAACCAAAGGCATGATTGAGGCGGATTCCGCGCGTCATGCCCGCCAGTTGTTGCGCGCTAAAGAGCTTATCCCTGTGAACATTGAAGCCCGGATGAATGCTTCTACAGGGGGAATGTTGCAGCGTCGGCGACACGCACATCGTCGTGTGGTGGCGGCAGATCTGGCGCTGTTCACGCGCCAACTGGCAACGCTGGTGCAGGCAGCAATGCCGCTGGAAACCTGCTTACAGGCGGTCAGTGAGCAAAGTGAAAAACTGCATGTGAAAAGCCTCGGAATGGCGCTGCGCAGCCGGATTCAGGAAGGTTACACCCTGTCGGACAGCCTGCGCGAACATCCCCGCGTCTTTGATTCCCTGTTTTGTTCGATGGTGGCTGCCGGAGAAAAATCCGGGCATCTCGACGTGGTGCTTAATCGCCTGGCGGATTACACCGAACAACGCCAGCGCCTGAAATCACGACTGTTGCAGGCCATGCTCTATCCGCTGGTATTGCTGGTAGTGGCAACGGGCGTGGTCACTATTTTGTTGACGGCGGTAGTGCCAAAAATTATCGAACAGTTTGATCATCTCGGACACGCGCTACCCGCCTCTACCCGAATGCTCATCGCTATGAGCGACGCGTTACAGGCCAGCGGCGTGTACTGGCTGGCGGGTTTGCTGGGGCTTCTGGTGTTGGGGCAACGGCTACTCAAAAATCCCGCTATGCGCCTGCGCTGGGATAAAACCTTGCTGCGCCTGCCCGTGACGGGGCGTGTTGCGCGCGGGCTGAATACGGCGCGTTTTTCCCGCACCTTAAGCATCCTCACCGCCAGCAGTGTTCCGCTACTGGAAGGCATTCAGACCGCTGCCGCCGTGTCGGCAAATCGCTATGTCGAACAACAACTGCTGCTGGCGGCAGATCGCGTCCGCGAAGGAAGCAGTCTGCGCGCTGCGCTGGCGGAGTTGCGCCTGTTCCCGCCGATGATGCTGTACATGATCGCCTCCGGTGAACAGAGTGGCGAACTGGAAACCATGCTTGAACAGGCCGCGGTCAACCAGGAACGGGAATTTGATACCCAGGTGGGGCTGGCGTTAGGACTGTTTGAACCTGCGCTGGTGGTGATGATGGCGGGCGTGGTGCTGTTTATCGTCATCGCCATCCTCGAACCGATGCTGCAACTGAACAATATGGTTGGAATGTAATTTACGGAGTTATCACATGAATTCGTTATCCCGCACACAAAAACCACGGGCAGGTTTTACCCTGCTGGAAGTGATGGTGGTGATTGTTATTCTTGGCGTCCTGGCAAGTCTGGTGGTGCCTAACCTGTTGGGCAACAAAGAGAAAGCCGATCGGCAAAAAGCCATCAGCGATATCGTGGCGCTGGAGAATGCGCTGGATATGTACCGACTGGATAACGGGCGTTATCCGACCACAGAACAGGGGCTTGAGGCGTTGATCCAGCAACCGGCCAATATGGCGGATTCCCGTAACTACCGTACCGGTGGGTACATTAAACGACTGCCAAAGGATCCGTGGGGCAATGATTATCAGTATCTCAGCCCGGGTGAAAAAGGGCTGTTTGATGTTTATACCCTGGGGGCAGATGGTCAGGAAAACGGGGAAGGTGCTGGCGCAGATATCGGTAATTGGAATTTGCAGGAGTTTCAGTAATCAGTGCCTGAACGCGGATTCACACTTCTGGAAATCATGCTGGTGATTTTCCTTATCGGCCTTGCCAGTGCGGGCGTGGTACAGACGTTTGCGACCGATTCTGAATCGCCCGCGAAAAAAGCGGCGCAGGATTTCCTGGCCCGCTTTGCGCAGTTTAAGGACAGGGCAGTGATCGAAGGGCAAACACTCGGTGTGTTAATCGACCCGCCTGGCTACCAGTTCATGCAGCGTCGTCAGGGGAAGTGGCTGCCCGTTTCTGCGACCCGGTTATCGGCGCAGGTTACGGTGCCAAAACAGGTGCAGATGCTGTTACAACCAGGAAGTGATATCTGGCAGAAGGAATATACGCTGGAGCTGCAACGTCGCCGCCTGACGCTGCACGATATTGAACTGGAGCTGCAAAAAGAGGCGAAAAAGAAGACACCGCAGATCCGTTTTTCGCCTTTTGAACCCGCCGCGCCGTTTACGCTGCGCTTTTACCAGAAGGCGCAAAACGATTGCTGGGCGGTGAAACTGGCGCACGATGGTGCGTTATCTCTCAATCAATGTGATGAGAGGATGCCATGAAGCGCGGATTTACCTTGCTGGAAGTGATGCTCGCGCTGGCGATTTTTGCGCTGGCTGCCACGGCAGTGTTACAGATTGCCAGCGGCGCGCTGAACAATCAGCAGGTGCTTGAGGAGAAAACGGTAGCGGGCTGGGTGGCCGAAAACCAGACCGCGCTGCTCTACCTGATGACCCGCGAGCAGCGGGCGGTCAGGCACCAGGGCGAGAGCGATATGGCAGGAAGCCGCTGGTACTGGCGAACGATCCCTCTGAATACAGGTAACGCGCTACTACAGGCGGTGGATATTGAAGTCAGCCTTCATGAAGACTTTTCGCCAGTGATTCAGTCACGACGCGCCTGGTTTAGCGCCGTGGGAGGCCAACAGTGAGAGGGACTCGCGCTGGTTTCACGTTACTGGAAATGCTGGTGGCAATCGCCATTTTTGCCTCACTGGCACTGATGGCGCAGCAGGTGACAAACGGCGTCACGCGCGTGAATAGCGCCGTCGCCGGACACGATCAAAAACTAAACCTCATGCAGCAAACGATGAGTTTTCTGACCCACGATCTGACACAAATGATGCCGCGTCCGGTAAGAGGCGAGCAGGGCCAGCGTGAACCAGCGTTACTGGCTGGCGCTGGCGTGCTGGCGTCTGAGAGTGAAGGGATGCGCTTTGTGCGCGGCGGCGTGGTTAATCCGTTGATGCGCCTGCCGCGCAGTAATCTGCTCACCGTCGGTTACCGCATTCATGATGGTTATCTCGAACGGTTATCCTGGCCGCTGACCGATGCAGCAGGCAGCGTGAAGCCAACAACGCAAAAATTAATCCCGGCGGATTCGCTCCATTTGCAGTTCTACGACGGCACGCGCTGGCAGGAAACCTGGTCATCACTTCAGGCGATCCCTGTGGCGGTGCGTATGACCCTGCATTCGCCGCAATGGGGCGAGATTGAACGCATCTGGTTGTTACGCGGGCCGCAATTATCATGATCATCTCACCACCAAAACGCGGAATGGCACTGGTCGTGGTGCTGGTATTGCTGGCGGTCATGATGCTGGTGACCATCACACTTTCCGGGCGGATGCAGCAACAACTTGGGCGAACGCGCAGCCAGCAGGAGTATCAGCAGGCGCTGTGGTACAGCGCCAGTGCCGAAAGCCTGGCGCTGAGCGCGCTCAGTCTGAGCCTGAAAAATGAACAACGCGTGCATCTGGCGCAGCCGTGGGCTTCTGGCCCTCGTTTTTTCCCACTGCCGCAGGGGCAAATCGGCGTCACTCTGCGTGACGCACAGGCCTGCTTTAACCTGAATGCCCTTGCTCAGCCGACAACGGCGTCGCGTCCGCTCGCGGTACAACAACTGATTGCCCTGATCTCGCGCCTGGATGAGCCTGCTTATCGGGCCGAACTGATAGCCGAAAGCCTGTGGGAGTTTATTGACGAGGACCGCAGCGTGCAGACGCGTCTGGGGCGTGAAGACAGCGAGTATCTCGCCCGTTCGGTGCCATTCTACGCCGCGAATCAACCGCTGGCGGATATCAGCGAGATGCGCGTGGTGCAGGGAATGGACGCCGGGCTTTATCAAAAACTGAAACCGCTGGTCTGTGCGCTGCCGATGACCCGCCAGCAAATCAACATCAATACCTTAGACGTCACGCAAAGTGTGATTCTTGAGGCGCTGTTTGACCCGTGGTTAAGTCCTGTTCAGGCGCGGGCGTTATTACAACAACGTCCAGCGAAGGGCTGGGAAGATGTCGATCAGTTTCTTGCACAGCCGCTACTTGCTGACGTCGATGAGCGTACTAAAAAACAGCTAAAAACCGTCCTGAGCGTGGACAGCAATTACTTCTGGCTGCGTTCAGATATCACCGTGAATGAGATTGAACTGACGATGAACTCGTTAATTGTCCGCATGGGCCCACAACACTTTTCTGTTCTCTGGCATCAGACAGGAGAAAGTGAGTGAGTTCCATGCTTGAGATTTTTTTCCCGCTTTGCGCCTCCGACCCCATCCGTTGGCAGCACCGTACCGCCGATGTGGAGTACGGCATCTGGCCTGACGCTGCCGACGAACGTCTTCAGCAATGGCTGCAAACCGATGCGATTCGACTCTACATTCCCGGCGAATGGATCAGCGTCTGGCAGGTTGAACTGCCTGATGTCCCCCGTAAGCAGATACCGACTATTCTACCCGCCTTGCTGGAAGAAGAGCTGAACCAGGATATCGACGAACTGCATTTTGCGCCGTTGAAAATCGACCAGCAACTGGCAACCGTGGCAGTGATTCACCAGCAGCATATGCGCAACATTGCGCAGTGGTTGCAGGAAAACGGCATCACCCGCGCTACCGTCGCGCCGGACTGGATGTCTATTCCTTGTGGGTTTATGGCTGGCGATGCGCAACGGGTTATCTGCCGCATCGATGAGTGCCGGGGATGGAGCGCCGGGCGGGCGCTGGCTCCGGTCATGTTCCGCGCCCAGCGCAATGAGCAGGATTTACCGCTTTCGCTAACCGTGGTCGGTATTGCACCGGAAGAGCTATCTGCATGGGCTGGCGCAGACGCTGAACGCCTGACAGTTACGGCTCTGCCAGCCATTACCACTTATGGCGAACCGGAAGGGAATCTGCTAACAGGGCCGTGGCAGCCTCGTGTCAGCTACCGAAAACAGTGGGCGCGCTGGCGGGTGATGATTCTGCCGATATTGCTGATTCTGGTTGCGCTGGCAGTGGAACGGGGCGTGACATTATGGAGCGTCAGCGAGCAGGTGGCGCAAAGCCGCACCCAGGCGGAGAAGCAGTTCTTAACGCTGTTCCCGGAGCAGAAGCGGATTGTGAATTTACGCTCTCAGGTGACGATGGCGCTGAAAAAATATCGCCCGCAGGCCGACGATACCCGGCTGCTCGCAGAATTGTCTGCGATCGCCAGTACCCTGAAAACGGCATCACTTACCGACATCGAGATGCGTGGTTTCACCTTTGATCAAAAACGGCAGACGCTTCACCTCCAGCTGCGGGCTGCGAACTTTGCCAGTTTCGACAAACTGCGTAGTGCACTGGCGGCAGATTATGTTGTGCAACAGGACGCGTTACAGAAAGAGGGTGATGCGGTTTCCGGCGGCGTAACGTTGCGGAGGAAATAACATGTTACGCGATAAATTTATTCACTATTTTCAGCAATGGCGTGAGCGCCAGTTAAGCCGTGGCGAACACTGGCTGGCACAACACCTGGCAGGGCGTTCGCCGCGTGAAAAAGGCATGTTACTGGCAGCGGCAGTGTTCCTGTTTAGCGCCGGATATTACGTCCTCATCTGGCAGCCTTTGAGCGAACGGATAGAGCAACAGGAGACGATGTTGCAACAGCTGGTGGCGATGAACTCCCGGATGAAGAGCGCCGCGCCGGATATTATTGTGGCGCGAAAATCCGCCACGACAACGCCTGCACAGGTATCGCGGGTCATCAGTGACAGTGCTTCCGTGCACTCCGTGGTCATCAAGCGGATAGCCGAGCGCGGGGAGAATATTCAGGTCTGGATAGAACCGGTGGTGTTTAATGACCTGCTGAACTGGCTCAATACGCTGAACGAAAAATATGCGCTGCGGGTGACACAAATTGATGTCAGTGCGGGTGAGAAGCCTGGGATGGTGAACGTGCAGCGACTGGAGTTTGGGCGGGGGTAGATATTGCTATTTCCTTAACCCCACCTGATAACCCTTAGCCCAATGGTGAGTGCGGAACTGTCAAACCCGCTCACCGGGCTGAGTTCCGATGTAGCAAGAATGCACTCTCCTTCCAGACCACCACGGAATGTTCGACAATACTGTAGGAATTCGTTTTTCACCATGTAGTCCTTGTGAATCGACACCTTTCTCAGACTGTAAAGTTGCTTAAGTGTTTTGACACATTATGATTATTAATAGTTGCAATAAATCATTGGGTAACAATTGATAGGTCAAAACATATAGGATAATTCTTGTGTGATCTGTATTTTGTGTAGCCTGGAAATTAGTAAAATTCCTGGAGATAATCAGAAAGGGAATTTTGGGAAAGCAAAATAATTTCCGCGGAAACTATTCGTCGATTTTAAGAAATGTCTGCTCAGGTATATCTACTGAGGGATGATACTGGTTGTAACATTGGTTAAAATAAACACACAAAATAATCAAGATGTATATTTTAACCGACGGAAATAGTTACTTCCGGGACTATTGATGCGACTTAAATAACACCATTTAAATGTGATGTAAATCACAAATATGGCTGTGAAGAGGGGGCTGTAGATATAAATAAGAAGTACATGAGTGAATTTTAAATAGGGAAATAGTTTCTTGGTAAACAATTGGCTGATAATTGGTCGCGTGCGTACTGGTATGAGACAGATTGCAGGTTTTTCTACGCATAAAATTCATAGGTGAGTATTGTGATCAAGTGATTAACAGTAATGGCTGAGATAATTTCTTGGGAAATCATCTCAGCATTCTAAAACGGCCAGTTTTCTGAAATTATCAGAAGACCGTATACAGTTATGCCCGAAGAATAGATTAGAAGAAACGAGCCGGAAATAGAACCATTTTTCCCTGTGGAAATAATTTCATCTGAAACTGTTTGCGGCTATTAAAATGGTCAGAACCGTCTGAACGAAATTCATCCAGTTACAATTAAGTATTACCTCCAGTGTATTGGTAGCTGTTAAGCCAGGGGCGGTAGCGTACCTGAAGAGATTAGGATCACATCACCAAATGCAAGAAGTGGATTTGAAGTCCAGAAGGTCACTGTAGAGGGATTATTTATACGAGAAATACGAACACGTTTTGGTAAGTTTCGTATGGGATATCAGTGGGCGATTCTCGAACCTTCTGCGCATTTGCAGATACTGCTGGGCATTTTTGGTTATGTTATGCACCGCGCGATGCCAGACATTTCGTTCCTGGGCATAAGCTGCGAAGTGTACTGTAAAAGGAAGGCACAGCAAGCGGCCTCCATGATGAGCCTAGCCGCGGCCTGACACCGACTCCGGCCATGCTAGTCAGGACCGTGCAAATGGGGGGCAAGAACCCGCCATTCTATCGCAAGTGCATCTCGCCTCTATTTTACTATTGTTGTTTTTCTGTGATTTATAAAGCATAACTTTTGTTATCGCGACGATTATTTACTAGTTAACATTTTTTATTGAAGTTGAGTGTGTGCGAACGGCTCATAAAAATATTAGAGTGTGAACATATAACTAATTGTGGATATATGATAAAAATTGACGTTCCAAACTTCAATCGCGTTTTTAAATGTGACAGGTATCATATATGTATTCAAGCATTGGCAAAATGTTATGTAAAATGCTTGAGCGACAATGCATTTTTATGGTTAGCGATGGTTTTATAAATTATAGTGTTACAGTTTTCAGGATTTAGAGTTTTTTGGCTGCAATCTAAGGGGCATGGAAACGCTATTCCTCACTGAGCCATACATGACAAATTTTATTTAATTACCCCCCATCTTTATGTATTAGAGTGATTTTCTCTGTTATATGACATTTATAATTAAAGTCAGTGAAAATAGATAGCAATATGGGTTACCGGAAAACATAATATTTTGAGGGCGTTTTTCATATGTAGTGCATATACCAAAAGGTAGGGGGTATATTCTTAATTAGTTTTAAATAGATGAAGTAAATACTAGCTGAACAAAGTCAATCTTACACTTATACCATCGTATAGTTGATTTTCGTGATTAACATTTAAAATATCTCATGTTTATTAGCTGTTTTTGAAATCTGTCAGGATATCAACAATAGATGGTAATTGTTTTATATACTATCAACTTTTGGATGACGTTTTAAAATGCACCTTGCACCTCGTACTTTATTATTTTCAGTAGTCTGTTTTATAACGGCTTGCGCACATGATCCAAAACAAGTTGAAGCCTCTCGTCCTTTGGTAACAGCGGTTAATTCTTCTCATTCTCTTATGCCTGAAAATTTGCAGGCGCCATTAAATAACCAAGTTCAAGGTACGACATTCAACATAAATGGTGTAGTTTATACTATAGAAGAAAGATATATATCGGCTTTAGGTTCACAATGCATAAAATTAAGTTATGCGATGAGTAAAAATTATTCAAAACGAAGTGTTGTATGTAAAGAGAATAACAAATGGTATCAAGTACCTCCATTGGAACAAACATCAGTTAGTACTTTGCTTATTGAAGAATAAAGTTGAAGGTAGACGGTTAGAAAATAATGAAAATTTCGCAGCTTAGCACTCTTCTCTTTCTTATTTCTGCATCAGCATTCGCTGCAATAGACCAAAATCAATCTAGTGGCTCACATTTAGGTTATGATCTTGCTGCTTCGACAGGAGAGTCTCGAAAAATACTAGCAGATATCACAGGACAGCCTAATACAACCTCCACTACTGGAAGCTTTACACAACAGAATCGCAATGGGATGTTGCTTCCGGGGGAGTCAGATGTACGGAAATTGCTGCCACAATCTGAAGCAGGTTTGCCTCCTCCGTATGGTGCTAATTTATTTGCTGGAGGCTATGAAACAGAAAGGAGTGACGGTTTAAGCGATAATTATTTGATTGCTCCTGGGGATAAGTTAAATATATGGATTTGGGGGGCTGTCAACTTCTCTAATGTGGTTACGGTTGATAACCAAGGAAATATCTTTATACCTGATGTCGGCCCAATAAATGTAAAGAATGTTCCTGCAAGCCAAGTTAATCAGCTGGTGGCAAGTAAGATAGGTGATGTGTTTACCAATAATGTAAATACTTACGTAAATCTTTTGACTACAACCCCTGTAAGTGTATTTGTTACGGGGCCTGTAATTCGTCCTGGTCAGTACGCAGGACAATCTTCTGATAGCATATTGTATTTTTTAAAACGTGCCGGTGGAATAGATTCTGACCGTGGAAGTTATCGGAAAATTAAAGTATTACGACAAAATAGGGTGATACAGCAAATAGATCTTTATGATTTCATGCTGTACGGGAAACTCCCGAAACTAGCATTAAAAGATCAAGATGTGATCTTGGTTGAGCAACAAGGTCCAATGATCAATGTCGCGGGAAAGGTTCGAAACCCATTCCGATTTGAGCTTACCCAGCGCAATGCATTAGGCTCTGAATTAGTGAATTATGCACTTCCGCTAGCAAAAGTTAGTCATGTCGGTGTGATTGGCGACAGGGAAAGCGGCCCGTTTTCCGTCTACTTGCCGTATAAAGATTTTGCACATCTTCAACTTAAAGACGGTGACAAAGTACTTTTTAATGATGACATGCATGCACAAGTGTATGACATACAAGTATCAGGCAGTTATATGGGACCATCATATTTCACGGTTCGTAAGCAAACTAAATTGCATGATTTATTGAACTATATTCCTATTGATCCAGAGCTTGCGGATTATCAATCAATTTATCTGATACGAAAGAGTGTGGCTGCAAGACAAAAAGAGATGCTGGATGAATCTCTAAACCGTCTGGAACGTAGTGTATTTACCGCACCCGCTCGATCTGATGGTGAGGCGAATATACGCGCTAAAGAGGCAGAGCTAGTGATGCAGTTTGTTGAGAAAGCCCGCAAAGTTCAACCGCTTGGTAAAGTAGTGGTTGCAGATAAAGGAGTGATTGCCAATATCCAATTAGAACAAGGTGATCAAATAGTTATTCCAAATAAGACCGATCTTATTCAAGTGGGTGGTGAAGTTTTGATGCCGCAAGCAGTAGTATACAATGCCGATGCTAATTTGGATGATTATGTTGCATGGGCTGGAGGCTTTACTGAGCGGGCTAACGACAAGCGAATCGCTGTTGTGCATGCAAATGGTCTCGTAGAGTTTAAAGGGCAAGGTAAAGTACAGCCGGGGGATCAGATTTTGGTTTTACCTCAGGTTGATAGCAAAACCATGCAATCATTTAAGGATATCACCCAAATTATTTATCAAATCGCCGTAGCTGCTAACGTAGCTATTAAGTGATTGCGTATTTTAATGTTTAAACTGAGGCTCACTGCAATAATGAGCCGATTATTTGGGTAAGTGTTAATGGACAAACCCATTATTAGCCAAACTCCACGCACTTCTTTGCAAATATTACGTGATGTAGTCTTTGGCTTATTAATTCGTGAGCTAAAAACAAGATTTGGTAATTACCGACTAGGTTATGCTTGGGCATTACTTGATCCATTATTAATGATTAGCTTGTTCAGCGTAGTGTTTGGGATGAGAAGCCAAAGTGGTTTTGGTGGTGTCCCAGCCCAGGTCTTTATTACCGCAGGTTATTTACCTTTCATGTTTTTCAATAAAGTAGTGACTCAGTTGAAATCTGCTGTCAATGCTAATATGGGGCTTTTTTGTTATAGACAAGTGACTCCTTTTGCCACCTTTATAGCCCGTTTTATGCTAGAAACAATGGTGGGTATGATTGTCGGTATCATCCTGGTACTAGGATTATTGTGGTTTGGCTTTGATGCAATACCAGCCGATCCTTTGCAAGTGATTTTTGGTTATTTTCTTCTTATGCTGTTTTCATTTTCTCTTGGTATTGTATTTTGTGTTATTTGTAACTTAGCGAAAGAAGCAGATAAGTTCCTTAGCTTGTTGATGATGCCTTTGATGTTTATCTCTTGTGTTATGTTTCCTCTTGCCACTATTCCCCCGCAATATCAGCATTGGTTTTTATGGAATCCTCTTGTGCATGCTATAGAGCTAATTCGAAGGGCATGGATATCTGGTTATCGAAGTCCTGATGTAAGTTGGGGATATCTATCGTTTGTCACCTTATTATTGCTCACTTTTGCCATGAGCTGTTACCGATTACGCCATCGCCAATTGATTGCTAGTTAGCGTTAATTAAATGATTATTCTTGATAATGTATCAAAATATTATCCGACTAAATTTGGTCGAAACTATGTCCTGAGGGATGTAAGCATTGAGCTACCAAGGGACCGTAATATAGGTATTCTAGGTATCAATGGAGCAGGAAAATCTACTTTGTTACGTTTGTTAGGAGGGATGGATACGCCTAATAGGGGGAAAGTAACTCGTCTCTGCCGAGTATCCTGGCCTCTAGCACTAGGGGGGGGATTTCAAGGTAGTATGACCGGTCGTGAAAACACACGATTTGTTTGCCGTATTCATGGTGTACGCGATACAAGCACCGTAGAAGAGTGGGTTAAAGAGTTTTCTGAAATTGGTCAACATTATGAACTGCCTATTAAAACCTACTCTAGCGGCATGAAATCGAAATTTTCTTTTGCGGTCAGTATGGCTTTTGATTTTGATATATATCTTACCGATGAAATTACCTCAGTAGGTGATGCACGTTTTAAACAAAAATGCATTGATGTATTTAGCAAAAAACGAGAAACAGCTAGTTTGATTATGGTGTCGCATGATATGAAAAACCTACGACAGCAATGCGATATGGGTATCTTGTTACGTGATGGTAAATTAGAAGTTTTTGACAATATTGATGATGCCATCAAAATTTACCAGTCACTTTGAGCAGCAACTGATTATGACATCTCCAAATTCTCGCCTTACGCGAAAGTTAAGAAAACTAAGCAATAATCCAAAACTATTTTTGATTGATTCGAGTGGATATAAAATTGTGCACCGCTCGTGGAGGAAAAGTTTACAGCTAGGCAGCTTTCTTTGGGTGGTTATCTGCTTTTCTATCGCTGTACTATATTTTGGTTTCATTGCGTCTGATCGTTATGTGAGCCGGGCTGAATTAATGATTAAACAAGCCGATCAAGTTAAAATGTTGCCTGATGCGTTATCAATGCTAGGGATCGGTGGTAGTAATCACCAGGATATATTGCTAATTCAGGATTATATGAAGTCATGGGATATGCTGGCCAAGTTGGACAAAGAACTTGCGCTTAAAGCACATTTCCAGAGCGATAGTGCAGATTATTTCTCGCGGTTGCATAAGGGGGTCAGTAGGGAGGATTTTCTTGATTATTATCGCAAACATTTGACATTACGCCTTGATGAATTATCAGGAGTGCTTACCGTTGAGTTGCAGACATTTGATCCCCAATATGGTCAGCGGGTTGTTGAGTTAATGCTCAAAGAATCGGAGCGTTTTATTAACAAATTAGGTCATCAGGTTGCGTTAGAACAATTGGCCTTTGTTGAAAAAGAAGTGAATAGAGCATATCAACGCTTACAGGATGAAAAAGCTAAAGTATTAGCATTCCAGAATAGTCACCAACTTATTAGTCCTGAGTCTACCAGCAGTGCGCGCTTGGAAGTGGTCAGCCAGATTGAAGGAGAGCTGGTGCGTCAACAGGCTGAGCTAAAACAACTGCGCAGCTATATGAAGGAAACCGCACCGGCTGTAGTCTCGTTACAGAGCCGAGTTGATGCCCTAACCAAGCAGCTTGAACAGGAGCGTGCAAAGCTGACTGGTCAAGATAACGATGCCATGAATGAAATCACCGCCGGTTACATGGATGTTCAAACGCAGGCAACCTTGGCTGCTGATCTCTATAAAACCGGTCTTATCAGCTTAGAACAGACGCGGGTTGAGGCATATCGTAAACTTAAGCACCTGTTGGTTATCACCCAACCAACTTTAGCGGAGGATGCCGAATATCCACGGCGACTCTATAACCTTGCGACTGTGGGCGTATTACTTTGTTTGTTCTATGGCCTGATAATTATGGGGCTGGCAACTTTGCGTGAACATCAGGATTGATGAGAAATTATAATGGTTTATATTTAACGAATATTTCTAATTGGATTATTAATCTTTTCTGATTAGTTAATGAAATTGCCGCAGTATATGTATTTTTTTTGGTTTACTGATTTTATTCTATAAATACTTGTGAGTTCTCCTCAATGGATAGTCATCAAAATAGTCAGTTAGTAGAGAGTCGTGAATTACATCCCATCACTGAAAATAGCGGGGAATTGAATTTCATTTTCAAACCATCTCTTTTTTGGCGTCCTACATACCTTGCACAATCCGCTTGGTTAGAGCACATCCCTTTTGCTTTTTGGTTAGTTGACACACTGCGACCAAGAAATATCGTTGAGCTGGGAACTCATTATGGAAGTTCTTATTTTTCATTTTGCCAGGCGGTCACCAAACTGGATTTAGAAACATGCTGCTTTGCTGTTGATACTTGGGGAGGAGATGAACATGCGGGGCTGTATGGCGAAGAAGTTTACAAGCAAGTATCAGAATATAATCAACGGCACTATTCAGGTTTTTCTACCCTCATTCGCAGTACATTTAACCAAGCGTTGGAACATTTTTCGCCAGGTAGCATTGATTTGCTCCATATTGATGGTTTGCATACGTTCGAAGCGGTACGCCATGATTTTGAAAGTTGGTTGCCCAAGCTCTCTGAAAGGGCTGTGGTCATCATGCATGATACCAATGTTAGGGAACGCGGTTTTGGCGTATTCCAGCTTTTGGATGAATTAAAATGGCAATATCCGCACTTTGAGTTCGCCCATGGGCATGGACTTGGGGTAGTTGGTGTGGGGAGCGAACAATCTCCAGAAATTAATAAGTTGTATGAAATTTCAGAAAATGCTCGTGCAACCAAACAAGTCCAAGACATCTTTTATCGTTTGGGGAAATCTTGTGGCGAGAGTTGGGAGAATTCCCAGTTAAAACGTCAGTTGGCTACACAACAAGATGAAATTCAGTCTGAACAGCAGCTATTGGTAGAACAACAGGCGTTGGAAAGGGGGCGTCTCGCAGAGCGCATTACCGCACAATATAACAGCATATTAGAAATGGAAAAGCAGCTTGCACATGCTCAAGCGCAAGCTGAGGAGCTCTCTCTTGCCCAGCAACATGTCAATTCGCTGACATCTGAAGTGGCATTATTGAAAGAACAGCTCAATGAGGCACAAACAAACTTGAGTGTATGGTCGCAGGAGCGAATACAAGCCAACGATGAGTTGCAAAAAGCACTGCATCAACTAGAGCAGCAACAAAGTCACATCACTAGCCAGGAACAAGCTCACCATCAACTGGAGCAACAGGTCAATACCCTGACGTTACAATTGAGTGAAGAAACACAGCGAGCATCACACCTTACAGTAGCGCTCAGCAAGAGTAACAGTGCATTAGTCGAAAATTCGCAACAAATTACTGCATTACAGCTTCAGCTAGAACAAGCGCTACATGTCCAGGATGCACAGACTCGTAAGCTGGCTGAGCGAGACAATATGGTGAACTTGTTGCAACAACAGGCTAATGCATTGCAGCAACAGCTTGGCGATGAGGAGCAAACAAAAAAACAACTGCAGCGCGCTTACGAATTACTGGAAGCACAACATGATACTTTAGGCCTGGATTATGATGCACTGAAACAGGTAACTGCAGATCTACAGCAACAGCTGGAAGAAGGGCAGCTTGTGCAACAAACATTGCAGCAAAGTATAGATGAACAAGTACTTGCTTTGGCTGCGGCTTCTAAACAATGTGATGAACTGACTCAGCTAATAGCAGTGCACGAGTCTACCATTGCGTCACAAAGCGACGTAATGGCTGAACAACAAGCAGAGCATCAGCAACTCACAGAGGCGCTATCAGCCTTACAACAACAACTGGTAGTTGAACAGACCACACATCAGCAACAGATTAGCGAACGGGACCAAGCATTGGCCGAGCGTTTTAGTGAAACGGCAACTTTAACACGTCTGTTAGAAGAGAACGTGCAGATCATCACTGAACTAGAGTCAGAAAAGCAATTGCTTACCACCCAGTTGTCTGACGTAGAGCAGCAATTAGGAGCTGAGAAAGAGTCGCTTCAGCAGGCCCAGGCTGCGTTGCTCTCAACAGAAAAAGAAAAACAACAACAAATTGATGAGCTGGAATTGGTGCTCAATGAACGGTACAGCGAGATTGCAACCTTAACCCGTTGGCTGGAAGAGCGTGATCAGGACCTCCTTAGCGCAGCAAGTGAGCAACAACAGGCCAATGAAAGATATAGAGCTCAGCAGCAAGCCTGGCAAGAAGAGAAGGAGGCCTTAATCCAGGAGAAAACCTTGCTGCAGCGCCAGCAGTCTGTACTGCAAGACCAGGTAAGAGAACTAACCACACTCAACGAAAGGTTGGAAGCCAATATTGCAGAGCGTTTTCGTGAGATTGCGACTATGACTGAATTGAATGAACAACAGTCAAGGGAGTTAAGAAATAACGAGCAACAGATCAACCGACTTAAGACGCGCATCATCAAGCTGAAGAGCACGGTTTCTTGGCGTT
Source organism: Escherichia sp. E4736 (assembly GCF_005781225.1). Taxonomy (NCBI): domain Bacteria; kingdom Pseudomonadati; phylum Pseudomonadota; class Gammaproteobacteria; order Enterobacterales; family Enterobacteriaceae; genus Escherichia; species Escherichia sp. E4736. The sequence continues at coordinate 72,259 of NZ_VATT01000008.1, forward strand.
TGACTGCCCCTGTGAGGGCATTAGCAAAGCCATTTAAAGAAGTTCCCAATCATAGTATGAGTCAGATTAAGATAATATCAGAGTCAGGTTATTTTGATGAAGGGTGGTATCGCCGGCAGTATCCTGAATTAGGTGCTACAGATTCAGCCATTGAACATTATCTAAATATCGGTGCAGGAAAGGGGTATAATCCTAGTCCTAAGTTCGATACTTGCTGGTATCTAAGCATGTACCCTGATGTGGCTACTGCCGGTATCAATCCGCTTTTGCATTTTATTATACATGGGGAAAATGAAGGACGACAGTGTTGTCCATGACTCTGATATAAAAATAATTATTGAATACGGGAGTAAATATGCAGTTTTATAAAGAGATATTAAAAGCTTCTGAACTTTTTGATAGTGAGTGGTATAAAAAAACATACCCTGATGTGGCATATTTAGATATGGATCCAGCAGAACACTATTTGAAATATGGGTGGAGAATGCTGCGTGATCCTAGTACGGAGTTTTCCACAAAGTTTTACTTAAAATTTAATTCAGATGTTAAAGATGCTGGAGTTAATCCATTGATTCACTACCTTACACAAGGTATCAACGAGGGGCGCGTATGTAAGCCAGCCACTTCATTATTATTTAAAACTGGTGTTCCTGCTCCTATATATGTTAAAAAAAGCAAGCTTGATTTTGAATTTAAATCACCAGTGAGAACAATTTGCTTTTATCTGCCGCAATTCCACGCATTTACTGAGAATAATAAATGGTGGGGAGAGGGATTCACTGAGTGGACGAATGTGAGACCTGCGAAGCCACAGTATAAAGGGCATTACCAACCACATGTTCCAGATGAGCTTGGCTATTACAATTTGCTTGATACTGAAACTCAGCAACGCCAAATAAAATTGGCTAAACAGTACGGAATTGACGGTTTTTGTTTCTATTTTTATTGGTTTGCCGGTCATCGTCTTATGGAGCAGCCGCTTCTAAATTACTTAGATAACGGTGATCTGGATCTGCCCTTCAGTTTGTGCTGGGCAAATGAGAATTGGAGTCGTCGTTGGGATGGTCTTGAGAACGAAATTCTTATTGCGCAAGATCACAGCCCAGAGGATGATATCGCATTTATCAAGTATATCTCAAAATATATTCTAGATCCGCGTTATATTCGTGTCGATGGTAAACCATTACTCACTATTTATCGTCCAAGTTTACTTCCTGATGCAAAAGCAACGGTAGAGCGTTGGCGTACTTGGTGTCGCGAAAATGGTATCGGTGAGATATATATAACATACACTCAGTCTTTTGAAAAAGAGTCTCCTGAAGTGTATGGGATTGATGCTGCTATTGAGTTTCCTCCTAATGGCTCAAATATTCCAAATATCACCCATCAGATTCCCAACCTTTCTGATGATTTCACCGGTAATATTTATGACTGGAACGAGTTGGTCAGGCGTAGTGAAAACTATACGGACCCTGGTTATCGTTTATTTCGCGGTGTAACTCCTAGCTGGGATAACACCGCTAGACGAAAGAATAATGGCACGATTCTGTACGGAAGTTCTCCTTGTCTTTATCAAAAATGGCTTTTCAATGCAGCATTGGACACTACACAGCGTATTAGTAATCCAGAAGAACGTTTCATATTTATCAATGCATGGAATGAATGGGCTGAAGGTGCACATCTTGAGCCTGATCAGGCGTATGGATTTGGCTATCTTGAGGCCACCCGTACGGCATTGATCCGGACTCAGATTTGTATTCAATCTGGTTATCGTCACCAGAACAAATTAGCCGTTGTTATTCATGCCTTCTATCTCGATATCCTAGAAGAGATCATTAAGGAATTGCAAAGGGTAGCCTCCTGCCAGATTAAGTTATTTGTTACAACGCCAAAGCAACAGGAGTGGGCCGCACGAAGCATACTACAAACCTCTGGTCTTGATTATGATCTGATGCCATTAGAAAACCGCGGCCGTGATGTTTTGCCTTTTTTAAAAATTATGAGATCAGTGATTGCTGAGGGGTATGACTATATTGTCAAGGTGCATACTAAACGTTCCAAACATCGTAACGATGGCGATAAATGGCGCGATGATCTCTACTCAAAATTAATTACGCCACATGCGATTGATAATGCATTGGGTATCTTTAGAGAACAGCCTAAGGTCGGTATTATTGGGCCGGAAGGCCATATTGTTCCGATGAATTTCTATTGGGGCTCAAACGCAGAGAAGGTTGAAAAACTTTGTTATCGTATGGGCTACAAATTAGATGATATTCGTGAGCTTAACTTTGTTGCAGGCACTATGTTTTTTGCGCGTGTTGATGCATTAAAACCGTTAATAAGTCTAGGGCTGACCGACGAAGACTTCGATGTTGAAGCTGGGCAGATTGATGGTACACTAGCACATGCGATTGAAAGAGCTATTTCAGTCTCTTCATACGCTGCAGGCCTTTCTATGAATTCTACATTATCAGATGAAATTAACTCCGAGAAATATGATTTTGCCAACTTTGGTTGAAAATAAATGAGTGCAAACTTTATGGTGATGCTATTATGAATGCGATAGGTGCAATTTTTAAGAATGAGGGGCCATATATATCAGAGTGGGTGGCTTATCATAAAGTTTTGGGATTTGATAAGATCTATATTGTTGATAATATTAGTAATGATGGTTCCTCTGAGATTTTAGCTAAACTACATGAATCTAATGAAATAACTAGAATAGAATATAAGACTGTGGAGGGGGTAAAACCACAGGTTCCTGCTTATAATTTAATATTAGAGCGAGCAAAGAGTGAATGTGAATATATTGCTTTCATAGATGCAGATGAGTTTTTATGCTTCGAGAAAGGTTATAAACTATGTGACTTAACGGCCTTATTAGATTCATCCGAGAACGTTGGTGCTATTGCAATTAATTGGTGTGTTTATGGCTCATCCAATGTTATATTACCTGGTGATGGATTAGTCATTGAGCGATTCGACCATCGTTCTGAGAAAGATTGTCATTTAAATCTACACTATAAGTCATTCCTTAAGACAAAAGCAATCAACGGGACTCATGGCGGAGGTGTTCATCATTTTCAGCTTAATGAAGGTTATCATTATGTAATGACAGATGGTTCTAAACTAAATAGTGCAACCGGCATTAGTGACCATGTGTCATGGGATTTATGTCGACTAAATCACTATGTAATAAAGTCTGATAGTGAATTCTTTCATAAAAAGATGGCGAGAGGAAGAGCTGCAGGTAATAATAGTGATTTGAATAGATATTTTTTCATAAATCATGATAAGAATAATGTTAGAGATAGTGTGGTTAGTAAGCTTATAGCTAAAGTTAAATATGAAAAAAGAGTATTGGATGCAAAGCTAGGAGTGACTTTTGATACATCAAGGCATACTCCTTTATATAGAAGTTTGTGTGATTATAAAATAAGAAGTTATATTGATGCTATAAAGAAAATTGACTCCGTTATAAAAATTGAAGGGTGGTGCAGTTGCTCTGCTGGGGACTTAGTTGAACGTATTATATTAGTTATTAATAAAAAAGAAATCGTAATGCCTGTTGAATATATTAAGGTCAATCGTCCTGATGTAGTTTTATGTGGTGTTTCCAATTATGAACTGTGTGGGTTCATTGTATCTTTTAATTTATCGACAATAGTTTGTGGTGTTACTAAAGTATTGGATGTTTATGCTGTTGATTGTTATGGCGATGTCATTCATGATATTTCTATCGAAAATAAGGAGGTTGAATTAAAAAGTATTTTTAGAGAGTTGATTAAGGTTTAAAATTTATGTGTCTTTATTTTTCTAAAAGATATTTAAGATAAGAAATAATGAAAATAGCTATAGCTGGAACTGGTTACGTCGGTCTTTCTATTGCAGTGCTATTAGCTCAACATCATCAGGTAATTGCACTGGATATATTACCAGAAAAAGTCGAACTTATTAATCGCCGCCAATCCCCCATTGTTGATAAAGAGCTGGAGGCCTATCTGGCCAACAATCATCTGAATCTTAAGGCGACGCTGGATAAATTCGAGGCGTATGAAGCGGCCGAGTTTGTGATTATTGCCACCCCCACCGATTATGATCCCGAAACCAACTACTTTAACACCGGCTCGGTCGAGGGGGTGATTCGCGATGTGATCAGTATCAACCCCAATGCAGTCATGGTGATCAAGTCTACAATTCCGGTGGGATTTACCGAGCGGATGCGTAGTGAGTTAGGCACCGATAATCTGATCTTCTCCCCCGAGTTCTTGCGTGAGGGCAAAGCGCTTTATGACAACCTGTACCCTTCCCGTATTGTTGTGGGGGAGTGCAGCGAGCGGGCCAAACGATTTGCCGAGTTGTTGCAAGAAGGGGCGATCAAACAGGATATTCCAGTGCTGCTTACAGGCAGCACTGAGGCGGAAGCTATCAAGCTGTTTGCCAACACGTATCTGGCGATGCGAGTGGCCTATTTCAATGAACTGGATACCTATGCTCAGTCACATGACCTGGACAGTCGTCAGATTATTGAAGGGGTTGGCTTGGATCCGCGTATCGGTAGCCATTATAACAACCCCTCATTTGGTTATGGTGGCTATTGCCTGCCCAAAGACACCAAGCAGTTGCTGGCCAACTACAACAAGGTGCCCAACAATCTGATCCGCGCCATTGTCGATGCTAATTGCACTCGCAAAGACTTTATTGCTGATAGCGTATTGCGTCGTAAACCTAAGGTGGTGGGGATCCATCGCCTGGTGATGAAGGCTGGCTCAGATAATTTCCGCTCTTCTGCCATCCAGGGAGTCATGAAGCGTATTAAGGCCAAGGGTATTGAGGTGGTGGTCTTTGAACCGACTATTCATGAAGATACATTCTTCAATTCCCGAGTGATTCGGGAACTGGCTGAGTTTAAAGCGCTGAGCGATGTTATTCTCTGTAATCGCATGGCTGCTGAATTAGTCGATGTAGCCGAAAAGGTTTATACCAGAGATCTTTTTGGGGCTGATTAAATAACGTAGCAGTGGATAGCAAACGAGATAATTGAATTCTATTACCGTAATTTCTTCTATTGAGGCAAACTCATTTTTCTTGGTGGTATTCACAGTTATGTATCTCCCATAAAGACTTGGGAATATCTTGCTTGAAAGGCAATCTGGAGATAGCCTTAGTTATTTGATAAATATTTCAAATAGAAGGAGCCGTATGGCTGTCATTTATACCCTTACCAAATCGCCACTTGTTAAGTCTGGCGGTCAATTACATTGGAATATTGATTCGCCATCAGAACAACAACCACTAAAGATCATCAATGGCCGGGTTGTACTTCGAGGGTGGTTACTGTCAGAGGTGGAAAAGGATCTCCGTGTCGCGGTTAAAACTGATCAATTGGTATACAGTTTTCCCTTCAATACAAAGCGGCCTGATGTTATTTCAGCTATCCTGAAACAGTCGCCAGAAAAACATCAAAAACTTCAGTGCGGATTTGATATCAGTGTTCCATTTTCTACCAAAATAATTATTGGGCTGGAGTCTGATGGGTTGATTACCTGGTTGGAAGAATTATTTTTTTCTCCTGTCTGATAATTAAATTATGAATCTATGCCGATAGCACCGGCATAGATATATTTTCTTGCTGGGTGATAATTTGAAACTCTATATAGCCGCTATTATCAAGGATGAATGTTCAAGTTTACTTGAATGGATTGCTTACCATCGAGTGCTAGGCGTTGATGGATTTATTATTGCAGACAATGGCAGTTGTGATGGTAGCCGGGAGTTGCTATTGTCCCTCGCTCACTTAGGTATTGTGACGATGTTCGATCAACCAACTTTGGTGAATCAAAAGCCACAATTACCTGCATATGAACATATTTTACATAGCTGTCCCAGAGACATAGACCTGCTTGCGTTTATCGATGCCGATGAATTTTTATTGCCACTTGAATCGAATACCAAATTGTCAGATTTTTTTTCTGAAAAGTTTCAGGATGAGAGTGTCAGCGCTATTGCATTGAATTGGTCAAATTTTGGTTCTAGTGGTGAACTGTTTGCTGAAGAGGGGCTGGTTATTGAACGTTTTACCTATCGCGCCCCGCAATCCTTTAACGTTCACCATAACTTCAAAAGTGTGGTCAAACCCGAACGAGTTAACCGCTTTCATAATCCGCATTATGCTGATTTGCGTTATGGTCGATATATCGATGCGTTGGGTCGTGATTTGATTCTGCATCCGAGGCATGGTAATGGGGTTAGTGCTGAAGTGATTTGGAACGGTGTCAGGGTAAACCACTATGCAGTTAAATCACTTGAAGAGTTTTTATTGGGCAAGCATCTGCGTGGTAGTGCTGCCACTGCTAATCGAGTGAAACATAAAGATTATTTCAAGGCACATGATCGTAATGATGAAGAGTGCCTTCTCGCTGCCGCATTCTCAGAACAAGTAAAAGCTGAAATGGCACAGTTAAGTGCGAAGTTGGCTGAGTTACCAGCAGTTGAACCTATTCCTACTGGTTCTTGGTTCAAAAAAAAAATGAAGAAATGGATGGTTTGAATATATTGAGCAAACGCTTTGGTATTTATTTCTGTTCTTATCTACAGGCCTGCTAATAAGGACCTGTATTCCCCCATCTGTTACCTTGGACTGTAAGTCATATTATGTATAGCTATCGCGATTGGCAGCCTCTGACATTGCCAGACTCGTTTTCTCTTCATGCTGGTTGGCTTCTGATTCGGGGGCGCGTGTTGACGAGTCAAACTCGAGGTGAAACTCGTCTGCGCTGGCAATGCGGACAAGGAATATGGCATGAACAGATGTTGCCGGTTACTCGTCGTGGCACGTTGTTGGAGCTGGTTTATCTCCCCTCGGGAGCTAGTCATTTGTCTTTGCTGGCAAGTACTAAGGGCGCTGAGTGTAATGTTGAGATTGCTCAGCTTTGTTGTGTATCACGCGCCGAGAGTCTCTGGCGTCGATTGCGCCGGGTTTTGCCTTTTTACCGACGCTTAACGAAGTCCAGACGCAAAAGGTTAGGCCTTTCATGGCATTTGTGGTTCACGGACTTGCAGCAGGCTTACCAACTTGTCAGCAGAGTTCGCGATGATAAGCCACTCAATAGCTATGATGAGTGGCTAGTAGACTTCGACACCCTTGAACCCGCCGAATACAAGCTGATTAAGCGCCAGCTGGCTCGCTGGGGCACATTACCACGTTTCTGTTTGCATCTTGTTGGCGTTGGGGATGAACAGAGCCGCAACAAGACCCTGGAGAGTATTCAGGCACTCTGTTATCCGGCAAGCAATATAAACCTGCAGGAGCATGGTGCATATCCAGAAATCTCCAGTCAGCCAGGCGGCGAATGGCAGTGGGTATTGCCTGTAGGGGCAGTGGTTTCGCCAGGCGCCTTATTTTGGGTTGCCCACCAGTTACGCCAGAATCCTGATTGTTTATGGATATACGGTGATCACGATCTGCTTGACGAGAGAGGCGAACGTCACTCTCCCAACTTCAAACCTGATTGGAATGAAACGCTGCTACAGAGCCAAAACTATATTAGTTGGTGTGGTTTGTGGCGTGAACACGGTGCAGGCCGTGTTCCCTTTGATGCGGCGTCATGCCATCAGTGGTGGCTACAGTTGGCAAAGATGTGCGAGCCGAAACAGATTGCCCATATTCCGTCATTGATGATGCATTTGCCTGCAAGTGCGTTGATTTCGGATGATTTTGAGTCGCTGAAAGATAAAGAAGATTTACTGCCATCAGGAGTGAGTATTGAGGCCGCACCTCATGGTATATGTCGTTGGCACTGGCCATTGCCAACGCAATTGCCATTGGTCTCAGTGATTATCCCTACCAGAAATGGTCTTGCTCATTTGCGCCCATGTATCGAAAGCCTGATACACAAGACGCAATATGCCAATATGGAAGTCATAGTGATGGATAATCAGAGCGATGAGGAGGAGACGCTTGCTTACCTTGCTCATATCGAACAGGTTTATGGCGTTAGGGTGATTTCTTATGATCAACCGTTTAACTATTCAGCTATCAACAATCTGGCGGTGAGAAAAGCACGTGGCAATGTGATCTGTTTGCTGAATAATGATACAGAAGTAATCAGTATTGACTGGCTGGATGAAATGGTTTCCCATTTATTACGTCCTGGCGTGGGCGTGGTAGGAGCAAAGCTCTATTACGGAAATGGTTTGATTCAGCATGCAGGCGATGCTGTCGGCCCCGGCGGTTGTGCAGATCATTTTCATAATGGTTTGTCAGCTAACGATCCCGGATATCAGCGTCGGGCTGTCAGTGCCCAAGAGCTGTCAGCTGTGACTGCAGCTTGTTTATTGACTCATAAAGAGTTATATCTGGCGCTCGGAGGACTTGATGAAACGCATTTGCCGATAGCTTTTAATGACGTAGATTATTGTCTCAGAGTACGAGATGCTGGCTGGAAAATAATCTGGACTCCCTTTGCTGAATTGTATCATCATGAGTCCATTTCCCGTGGTAAAGATGTATCAAAGCAACAGCAGAACCGAGCCAAATCTGAGTTGTGCTATATGAAAAAACGATGGGCATGTGCACTTAAACACGATCCTGCCTACAATCAAAACTTGAGTTATGAACGTCCTGATTTCTCTTTAAGTAGAGCTCCTAATACAGTGTTGCCATGGATGAATTAATTCGCAGGAAACTGTTTAAGCCTTATCGTAAATTAAATAAGCAGAGTTATGGAAGCCAGCAGAACGCTGAGGTTAACTTTGAGCGATTGTTTATATTTCATGAAGGGAAATCACCGACATTGGCCTATTTTGAGTCGGCTATTATCAGTCGGTTTCCTGATGCTGAATGTCATTTTATAGACACATTAGTGTCCACTGATATATTTATTCCTGACGAATCCGCCCTTGTCATCATTAGATTTATCTCCCCAAAATGGCAACAGCACATAGAAAGATACATCGACAGGTTTTCTCGAATTATTTATTTCATGGATGACGACCTGTTTGACCCGACTGCACTATCTACGTTACCTAAAGATTATCGTACCAAGATAATAAGACGGTCGGCGGCTCAACATCGATGGATTACACAATATTGTGATAACATTTGGGTTTCAACTGTCTACTTGGCTAATAAATATGCACACCTTAACCCGGAAATTGTTTCTGCTAAACCGTCACTGGCACTCCTTGAAACACATCGGTCAGTAAAAATAGCTTATCATGGCTCAAGTTCTCATCGGGAAGAGAAGTATTGGTTGAGACAAATCGTAGAGGGGGTATTGGGAGAATGTCCCCGTGCCAGCTTTGAAATTTTTGGCGAGCATGATATTTATAAATATTATCGTGACCTACCAAGAGTTTCAGTACTGCATCCGATGAGTTGGCAAAATTATCTTGCATATACCAAGACTCATCAACTGGATATCGGGTTAGCACCATTGCTTGACTCTGACTTTAATTCGGCTCGCGGCCCCGTAAAATTTTATGATTTTGTCAGAATGGGGGCTGTAGGTGTATATAGTAATTGTGAGCCATATAGTGACTTTATTGAGCAAAATGTAAATGGAGTCTTGCTGGAGAATGACCCACATATATGGATAAAAGCTCTTTCACTACTTGTTAATGCAGAGGGTAAACGTAATAAGTTGGCGCTCAATGCAAAAAAATATGCTTGTGAATTGATAAGTGCTGAATAATGTCAGGATTGTTTTTGTTAAGTTATTCTAAAGGTTTAGGGATATTATATTAATTAAAAAATAATAATAAGAATGCAAAGCTCACTAAAAATAACAGTTTTTTAATGTGTGTGATAATTTTATCTTCTGATGATGGGATTTAATAAGGCTTCAAATTTTAAGAGTCGATAGCAAATGTTAAATAGGAAAATATTGATTTATAAAGGGTAGCACATAGCTTTATATATCGATGATGTGTCAACATCAGATTTAATATTTATCTTTTCAGGACATGGTGCAAATCCAAAGGATTTGTATGGTGATGGCTTCATTCAATCTCTGGGGTTTAGCGGCGTTTTTTTTGTTGCGCTTGCAAACCATTGGTGGCAAACCCATGAGTTAGACGAAGCTATTAATATTGCAAATGCAAATACAGAAAATCATACTAATAGGATCGTATACGGACAAAGTATGGGGGGTATGGTGCTCTCTTGTGTGCTGCCAGGTTAAAAAGCCGTGCTGTCGTTACTGCTCCTCAAACAACACTAAATGCTCAAAATGCAAAAATACCTCAGTCATGGATGAAAGATATTAACCGATATCCAATTATAAGAGATAATCTTGCAAGTGAGTTAATCAGTGTCGAATCAATAAAAATCCTGTATGATGTAAAAGATCGGTGGGATGTTAGCCATGTTAATTATTTGAAATCACATATAAAATGGATCGATGAGTATACTATACCATATGCTACACATAACCTACCCAGAACACTTCGAGAAATGGGCATTATTTCATTTGTAATATCATCAGCGTTTAAAGAAAAAATAATAACAAGGATGATTTTAGAAAACTAATTAATAAAAATAAAAAGAAGTCTATTTCATATATTTCGAATCTTGGGCATTTTGTTGAGGACTCAAAAAATAAATGGTTGTATTCTTTTTATAAGAGGATTGTGGCTTTTACTTTGATGATTTAATGTCAAGTATCAAAAGAGATTCATGGGTTCCACAAAATAACTCACTTGATGCTTTTAAGGATAGGTTGATTCATATTAATAAGCATGTTGAGGTTTACGACACCAATAAGTTGATTTTTTTATCTAGAGGCAACGATCCTCAACTTGAATTAGGTTGTCTTCCGGATGGCAATTTGAAGTGTAAATTATCGTTTTTTTCTAATGTTGCATCATTTGGAAATGTTTTCTTTTCTAGAGATTCAAGTATTGCATTTACACCTAAAGATGCCATAAGTTTTTCTGTTTCTCCAGGAATTACACATGTAACTTTTATTCTCCCGGGTTCAAGTGAAGATCGGCTACGGAAAATAAGAATTGACCCTATTTCATGCGCTGGATTCTTTCAGGTTCTAGATTTTAGATTTGTATAAGATAACAGGTGTATCTCATGTTTTTATAAATGTCTATAGATGGGAATACATGTATTGGTGTTGATATTTTGCAGAGACCCAATTTCATTATAATAAAGAGATTTGGAATTTCGAACTGTGTAAATAATTTTTAATGAAGACTATAAATATGGTTGAATATATTATGTGCTGGTTTAGTGTTTGAATTTCCTTGTACTATAGTTCTCTTTACTAAAATATATTTGATAAAAATAATTTGTTTATATAATCATAAACCGTATTCATTGATGTGTGTATCATTGCATCAATGATGGATTATTGTATACCAGAAAGCATAGTGATACAGAGTGGATATAAAGTCTGCTTGACAAAAGCATATAAAAATATTGAGTTCGGAATCCCGATATTTCAATGTATCGGAATCAACAAGTTTATTTTTTAATGGCTGTTAATTGTAAAATAAGAGAGCGAAATATATGAAGATTCTCGTTACTGGCGGAGCTGGCTTTATCGGCTCTGCCGTGGTGCGTCATATCATTAGTGATACTGGAGACTCCGTTATCAATCTGGATAAACTCACCTATGCTGGCAATCTGGAATCTTTGGCCAGTGTATCGTCAAGTGAGCGTTATTCGTTTGAACAAGTTGATATCTGTAATCGTGCTGAGCTGGATCGGGTGTTTGCTCTGCACCAGCCAGATGCCGTGATGCATCTGGCTGCTGAAAGCCATGTTGATCGTTCTATCACAGGGCCAGCGGACTTTATCGAAACCAATATCGTAGGCACCTATACATTGCTGGAAGCGGCTCGCGCCTATTGGAGCAGTCTGGGCGAGTTGCGCAAGGCGGCTTTTCGCTTCCACCATATTTCTACCGATGAAGTATATGGCGATCTGCCCCATCCGGATGAAGTAGCCTCCGGTGAGGCATTGCCGCTCTTTACCGAAACTACCTCCTACGCTCCTAGCAGTCCCTATTCTGCCTCCAAGGCTTCCAGCGATCATCTGGTGCGTGCCTGGTACCGTACGTACGGCCTGCCAACCATTGTCACTAACTGCTCCAACAACTATGGCCCTTACCACTTTCCCGAGAAGCTGATCCCGCTGGTGATCCTCAATGCTCTGGATGGCAAGCCGCTGCCGATTTATGGTAAAGGCGACCAAATTCGTGACTGGTTGTATGTGGAAGATCACGCACGAGCACTCTACAAGGTAGTGACCACTGGCTTGGTCGGGGAGACTTATAACATAGGCGGTCACAACGAGAAGCAGAACCTGGATGTAGTACATACTATTTGTGATCTGCTTGACGAGATGGTACCGAAAGCTGGCTCTTATCGCGATCAAATTACTTATGTGGCGGATCGCCCTGGACACGATCGCCGATATGCTATTGATGCTAGCAAGATGAGCGCTGCGTTGGATTGGCAGCCAGAGGAGACTTTTGAGTCTGGTATTCGCAAGACCGTACAGTGGTATCTGGATAATCAACAATGGATTAACAACGTCAAGAGTGGTGCCTACCAATCCTGGATTGAACAAAACTATAGGGAGCGTACCTGATGCATATTCTGTTGTTTGGCAAAAATGGTCAGGTAGGCTGGGAGCTGCAGCGTGCATTGGCGCCTCTGGGGCGCATCACTGCCGTTGATTTTGACTCCACCGACTATTGCGGTGATTTTAGCAATTCTGCAGGGGTGGCTGAAACGGTACGCCTCGTCAAGCCGGATGTGATTGTTAACGCAGCGGCCCATACTGCAGTCGACAAAGCGGAGAGTGAGCGGGAATTTGCCGAGTTACTCAATGCAACCAGTGTGGCGGTTATTGCCAAAGAAGCTGAAGCATTAGGTGCGTGGCTAGTACATTATTCCACCGACTATGTTTTCGATGGAAGTGGTGAATGTCCCTGGGTGGAAACCGATGTGATTTCCCCGCTCAATGTCTATGGCGAAACCAAGCTGGCAGGGGAACATGGTGCGGCACTCTGCTCACGTCACCTTATCTTCCGTACCAGTTGGGTTTATGCTGCGCGCGGTGCCAACTTCGCCAAAACTATGCTGCGTCTTGGCAAAGAGCGTCGCGAGATATCGGTAATTAATGATCAGTTTGGCGCTCCAACTGGAGCTGAGTTGCTGGCCGATTGCACCGCCCATGCAATCCGAGTTGCGCAGAGCAAACCCGACGTTGCCGGGCTGTACCATTTGGTTGCCTCCGGAACTACCACTTGGTTTGACTACGCCCAGCTGGTGTTTGACAAAGCCAGAGACGCAGGAGTTGGACTGGCGGTCACACATCTTAATGCGGTGCCGACCAGCGCCTTCCCCAGCCTGGCGAAACGCCCACGTAATTCTCGACTTGATACTAAAAAATTCCAGCGCACCTTCGAGCTGGTTTTGCCGGACTGGTCAGTCGGTGTTGAGCGGATGTTGACTGAGATCCTGGGCAAGTAAACCACAGATGAAGATAAAACAGAAAGATGTGGCTCAAGCCACTTTATTCTTATGTAATTTAAAAATAAGAAACAAGCATCATGACTAAACGTAAAGGTATTATTCTGGCCGGTGGATCTGGCACCCGTCTCTATCCGGTTACTATGGCGGTGAGCAAGCAGTTGTTGCCCATCTATGACAAGCCGATGATCTACTACCCGCTGAGCACCCTGATGCTGGCTGGTATTCGCGATATTTTGATCATTAGCACTCCACAAGATACTCCTCGCTTTCAGCGATTGCTGGGTGATGGCAGCCATTGGGGACTGAATTTACAATACAAGGTTCAGCCAAGCCCAGACGGGTTGGCACAAGCTTTTATTCTGGGTGAAGAATTCATTGGTTCAGACCCGTGTGCACTGGTGCTGGGGGATAACATCTTCTACGGTCATGACCTACAGAAACAGTTGGAGGCAGCCGCGGCCAAAGAGACCGGTGCTACTGTATTTGCCTATCATGTGCACGACCCTGAACGTTATGGAGTGGTCGAATTTGATAATCAAGGTACCGCTATTTCACTGGAAGAAAAACCACTTAAGCCTAAGAGTAGCTATGCAGTCACCGGCCTCTATTTCTACGACAACAACGTTGTGGAAGTTGCCAAGAGTCTCAAGCCGTCGCCGCGTGGTGAATTGGAAATCACCGATGTGAACCGTATTTACCTGGAGCAAGGCAATCTATCGGTGGCAATGATGGGGCGTGGTTATGCCTGGCTTGATACAGGTACCCACGAAAGCCTAATTGAAGCGGGCAACTTTATTCAGACCATCGAGACGCGTCAGGGATTGAAGGTGGCCTGTCCGGAAGAGATTGCTTATCGCCAGAAGTTCATTAGTGGCGACCAGGTTCGTGAGCTTGCTGCTCCGTTGGCAAAAAACTCCTATGGACAATATTTATTAAAAATCATTGACAAGGCGTGATGTAATTGAAAAGGGGGAGGGAATATGTTTCCCCTAAAAAGATTGAATTAAATGTGGGTATATAGATGAATGTAATCAAGACAGCAATTCCTGGCGTGCTTATTTTTGAGCCAAAAGTATTTGGAGATGAGCGCGGTTTTTTCTTTGAGAGTTTTAATCACAAGTTGTTTGAAGAGGCGGTAGGATATCCAGTTACCTTTGTGCAGGATAATCACTCCAAATCTTCTAAAGGGGTACTGCGTGGCTTGCACTATCAGTTACCTCCCCATGCCCAGGGCAAGTTAGTGCGTTGCGTGGCCGGTGAAGTATTTGATGTAGCGGTAGATATTCGCAAAAGCTCCTCGACCTTCGGACAATGGGTTGGCGTTCATCTTTCAGGGGAAAACAAACGACAGTTATGGATTCCGGAAGGATTTGCCCATGGTTTTGTAACACTGACTGAATCGGCCGAATTTTTGTATAAAACAACCAATTATTATGCCCCTGCCAGTGATAGAGGCATTGCATGGAATGATCCCACGATTGGTATTAAGTGGCCCGAGTTAAAGGCGGACATCCTCACTTCAGCAAAAGATAGTATTGCAAAGTCATTAGAGACTGCAGAGCTGTTCATCTAAATCACACTTTATACACCATTGTAGAGAATCTTCAGTTCACAGAGACAACATGTATTTATATACGGGATCGAAAGGGATTCTTGCCAGAAAAAATAATATTGAGCCTATGCTTGGTCACCCATTACTTTATATGAAAGGAAACGAGGCTTTTTCTAAAAATGACGTTTTAGTTGGCTGGGGGAAAAAATCTAATACTAAGCAGATTAAACAGAAAGCTCAAGAGTTAGGAATACCTTATTGGCAACTTGAAGATGGTTTTATTGGCTATATCGGGCACCCAGCAAAAGGAGGAAAGGCGGTTTCTCTTATTGCTGACCCTCTGGGTATATATTATGATGCACACCAATTGAGTCAATTAGAACAGCTTATTATTGAACCTGTTGATACGGCCTTACTTGCGCGCGCTGAGCAGCTGATCGCTGATATTTTGCGTTTAGGAATCACCAAATATAACTGCTATACCAATAGCACTGAGCATACATTTAATGGCTCTGTCCGTGCTACTGACGGGCCTTCTTTAGATTTACCGACACAGATACAACCTGAGTTATTCACCCTCACGGCTCATTCAAACTTAGCACGTTTATTGGATGATCCAAGACCGCGTATTTTGCTTGTGGATCAAGTAGCGGGAGACTTGTCAATTTCTGGGGCTCTTGCTAGCGAAGCTGATTTTGTTTCTATGGTGGTCGAGGCTCGCCGTAATCACCCTAATGCGCGTCTATTGTTGCGAACACACCCAGATACACGCTTTAGCAAAAAAAGCGGCGTGTTAGCACGTTTAGTGGGGCGTGATCCTCGACTGGCTGATGTTGAGGTAGTGAGTGAACCTTGCCATCCGCATAGACTAATTCGTATGGTGGATGCGGTGTACACAGTTTCATCGCAGGTTGGCTTTGAAGCGTTGCTGTTAGGCAAACCTGTATATTGCTTCGGTATGCCATTTTATGCTGGGTGGGGGTTAACGCATGACAGTAAACGTTGTATACGCCGTGAAGAAGCAATGTCAGCCGAAGGCGTTTCATCTATTTCATTGCCCCGCTTAGTTGCGGCGGCGTTGATCCGTTATCCGCGTTATTTAGATCCTATATTGGGAAAACGTTGTGAGGTAGAAGATGTTGTAGCGATTTTGGCTCAGCAGCAGGTAGAGCCCAAATCTTGGCGTCGTCTTTATCTCGTTGGTTTTTCTCTGTGGAAGCGTACTTTTATGCGCACATTTTGTGCGTATTTGGCAGATGAACTTTGTTTTGTTCGTACTGTGCCCTCTCAGTTAAAAGATGATGAACAGGTGTTGGTGTGGGGAAACCGTTATCCTGAACTGCAATCAGTGATCCGGATTGAAGATGGTTTTATCCGCTCCAACGGATTGGGCTCTAATTTATGTCGACCTTCATCACTCTCGATTGACCCCGTTGGAATCTATTTTGATAGCCGCCGTCCGAGCAAGCTTGAGCAGTTACTCACTACGTACGTTTTAGATGCGAAAGAAGAAGCGCGCGCAGAATCATTATTAGCGCAATTACAATCATCACGAGTCAGTAAATACAACGTGGGGAGTACACAAGAATATGAGCCCCCCAACGACGGACGTGAGTTGATTCTAGTGGTTGGTCAGGTTGATGGTGATGCATCCATTTTGTGTGGTAGCCCGATTATCCGCAGCAATGAACAGTTGTTATGGGCTGTGCGTGAAGCTAAACCGAATGCACATATTCTGTTCAAACCTCATCCGGATGTGGTATCGGGCAATCGAAAAGGTACTATTTCGGCGCGTTGTTTAGCACACTGTGTTGATAGCCAAGTGTTTGATATTAGACTAGAATCTCTATATCCACACATAAATGAGTTACATACAATGACTTCGCTTAGTGGATTTGAGGCACTAGTTCAAGGAGTGAAGGTTACGACATGGGGACAGCCGTTTTATAGTGGCTGGGGATTAACACAAGATAAGCATCCATCAGAAAGACGCCATCGTACATTAACGTTGAGTGCATTAGTATACATTGCATTAGTAAAATATCCGCGTTATATAGATTGGAAGTCAGGGCTTTGGTGCAGCCCTGAACAATTAATTCATCTATTATCTACTCAAAAAAAAGCTACGACGGCAGGTGTTAAGTGGTGGCAGCGTTGGCGAATTAAGTTAGTTTCTTTTGCACAAACTTTGAGGCATCTTCGTTCACTTTTACCCTGATGATTTTTTTGAGTTAATATATTATTATTGCAGGGCAGTTTGGGATTGTTTGATTAAGCATCCAGCAAGAGGAACGTATTAGCTAATTAACATCAAATTTTTAATTTTTGATGGCGGATATAGTGTGGTGATATTTTATCTTTTACTAAAAATATTGTAACTATTAATATAGTGTCATAGTTGTTATGGTTTTTTTAATTATATTTTGTAATGTGCTATGCAGAATATTTTGTACTTAGATAAATAGATTTATTTTCCATTGTTTTAGTGATGTAAATATCGTGTGCGTAATAAACTTATTGTTATCTTAATAAATGTTATCGTTGTCATGCTTTGCTGAACTATTTATTATTTTTATTTATTTGTTGGGTGTATATTTATAACGACTTTTCTGTAGCGACAGAAATATTTTTATTCAGGGCGCTCACTATGTGAAATCTATTAAAAAGCATTATTAATTTTTTATTTGGTGGTGTTTTGAATTATGTTTAGTGTATGGTTATATTTATAAACTGTCTTGGTTTTATGATAAAATATATTTCCATAATTTTTTTAGGGAATGTTTGTGACGACGTTTTTTTTAATAATGACAGGTACTTTAAAATCTAGAGTTGAATACAGATATAATGTTGGTGAATGCCATTTTCCCTGCGTCACGGGCGTAGATTAAGATTCGCAGATGCGATCTATGTTTATCCAATATTATATACTCCCTATACGACTGGAATCTATTGCAGTTAGAGAATCTGCAGAATATTTAATTCAAGCATCAATCAAATCCGGTGTTTTTATCAGAAAATAATGAGGCGACTTATACGCTATTATCGAAAATCAATTATATTCTTATAATATTAGCTGAACTGATAAATTTTATTGTTAACTATCACTTGATTATTATGAAAAATAATGCCCTGAGCATTTTATTATCTGGTAAAAAATATCTGCTATTGCAGGGACCGATGGGACCTTTTTTCAATGACGTTGCCGAGTGGTTAGAGTCATTAGGTCGTAATGCTGTGAATGTTGTATTCAATGGAGGGGATCGTTTTTACTGCCGTCATCGACACTATCTGGCTTATTACCAAACACCGAAAGAGTTTCCTGGTTGGTTACGAGATATCCATCGGCAATTTGACTTTGATACCATCCTCTGTTTTGGTGACTGCCGTCCATTGCACAAAGAAGCAAAACGTTGGGCAAAGTCTAAAGGGATCCGCTTTCTGGCATTTGAAGAAGGATATTTACGTCCGCAATTTATTACTGTTGAAGAGGACGGTGTAAACGCGTATTCATCGCTGCCGCGCGATCCTGACTTTTATCGTAAATTACCAGATATGCCTGCACCGCATGTTGAGAACTTAAAACCCTCAACGATGAAACGTATTGGTCATGCGATGTGGTATTACCTGATGGGATGGCATTACCGACATGAGTTCACTCGCTATCGTCATCACAAATCATTTTCTCCTTGGTATGAGGCTCGTTGCTGGGGGCGTGCGTACTGGCGTAAGCTATTTTACAAAATAATGCAACGTAACGTATTGACCCGGTTAGTGAATGATCTGGACCAACGTTACTATCTTGTTATTTTACAAGTTTATAACGATAGCCAAATTCGTAATCACAGCAATTATAATGATGTGCGTGATTATATTAACGAAGTTGTATATTCATTTTCGCATAAGGCACCGAAAGAGAGTTATTTGGTGATCAAACATCATCCGATGGATCGTGGTCACAGACTCTATCGACCATTAATCAAGCAGTTGAGTAAGGAATATGGCTTAGGCGAGCGAGTCATATACGTACACGATCTCCCAATGCCGGAATTATTACGCCATGCAAAAGCGGTAGTGACAATTAACAGTACAGTGGGGATCTCTGCACTGATTCATAACAAACCACTCAAAGTGATGGGTAATGCCTTGTACGACATCAAGGGGTTGACGTATCAAGGGCATTTGCACCAATTCTGGCAGGCTGATTTTAAACCAGATATGAAACTGTTTAAGAAGTTTCGTGGATATTTATTGATGAAGACGCAGATTAATGCTGTTTATTATGGTGTAAAATCAAAAAGTAATAGAAGGTCTGCATTCCTAAATGATAGCAGATGATGGCTTTCATAGCCGTTTCAGGTTTCTCAATCAGCCAATAACCGCAGCGAAAACCCTGCTTCCTCGACCGGTTCAGGACGGTTTTACCATCAATGTTTGCTGTCAGTGCTGAGATTTCACTTTGCTGCCGGATAAGCGTTTCGGTTTGTTGTAACGTAGTATTAAGTACGGTCGCAACGTGTCTGATACTGGTGGAGCAGAGAATTTCAGTATGTCCGGTGAGCACTTCCGGGCGAGTGATTATTGTGTCTGACATTATTAGGTTTTCTTTCTGTTAATAAATAAAACGCCAGCAGTATTCAGGCTGGCGTCCGTGGAGGGCGAGGGGAGTGATTCACTTGGTCTGATGTAGAAACTGCAGATGGCGCGGGCTGCGGACAAAAGCTTTTATATATTGTGCAGGGAGCAGTCTCGCGAGGTATACCATAGTACTGAATGTTCTTCCCCAAAAATGAGAAATCGAACAAGCCTCCTTAGCGATTAGTGTTCCGGACTAGAATTGTCGAATGATATACTGCAATTTCGAGCGTGAGATTTTTCTATTCCATGCGACAGATCCATCATCCATCCAGACGCAGACCTGAAAAACAGATTTGGTAATATTGATACCAACAACCCTGATCGTATTCATGTGATGTTACTTCTGGATTAATGCAGCCAGTAAAAGTATGGTACTAACCCCTTTGGGAAGGGGCGTCCATCATATCACTACATAATTCCGTCGAACTGGGGTATACCCACACAATAAAGTTGATGTGGGGGAATCTGGTTGAGTTCGGTAGAATTGATTTGTAGGCAGAACGCTTAAATTGTGGCGTCCTGAAACGAAAAACGGACCTCCGTGGAGGTCGGTTTATATGAATTTGGTGCCGGACTCGGAATCATATCCACGATTAACACACTGTTTGTCATTGGTTTTATTCGTATTTCTCGTAAATAGCGCCCCCACGAAGGCCCCCACAAAAAATCGCTTTGGTTTTGTGAGGGTTATCACGAAAAATCGTTGTTTAAGGGTAGGGGCTTCGTTATGTGTGGAGTCAGGTTCATACATAACGGTCTGAGGTCCACACATAGCGGCGCTAAAAAATCCATGCTTGCACTATGCAGGCAAAGTCCCGCTGCCCTTCGCGCTGAACATCTTTCAAACATAAATTTGATATGTTGGAACAACGATTTTTGAGATAATAAAAATTGGTGTGTTTTCTAATTTATAGATTCTATTGGTATTTTTGCTATACTTTTGAGATACCGTCATGCACCAGTTGAGATAACTAAATATCATGGCTCAATTTAATCACTTTGAACTTTCGCTGCTGAACCCCAGCTTTGATTCCCCGTTAGTCGATGCGCTGACGGAGCTCGAATTACTCCGACACCTGCGGCTGGAAACCGACGTTCACCCTATCTTGTTTGCGCAGTTAAAGGCCGTATTCCACATGCTGGAGAGTCTTGGCTCTGCAAGGATTGAGGGAAACCACACCACGCTTGCCGACTATGTTGAAAGCAAGGTGGAAGGAACGCAGAGTTCGACGGACCAGCTTAAAGAAATCAACAATATTGAAGCGGCGATGGAGTTCATTGACGAATATCTGAATAATGGCGATGACATAACGGAATATTTTATTCGCGAGCTGCATAGTCTGGCGGTCGCCGGGCTGCAACAGGAAGGGGACAGAACGCCCGGCGCATATCGGCAACATAACGTCAGCATTGCTCAGTCTGACCATTTACCGCCGGATCACGTCCGCGTTCCTGATTATATGGCGGAACTGACCGCTTTTATTAACCATGCCGATAAGCCAAAGTACGATCTGATGAAGATTGCTCTGGTGCATCACCGCTTTGGCTGGATACACCCTTTTGGCAATGGTAATGGCAGAACGGTCAGACTGCTGACCTATGCGTTGCTTATCAAGTATGGTTTTAACGTTCAGACGGGGGGGCGGGTTCTCAATCCGACAGCGGTATTCTGTAACGATCGTGAACGCTATTACGCCATGCTTTCGTTAGCCGATAAGGGAACAGAGCAGGGGCTGGAAGAGTGGTGCATATATGTGCTTTCGGGGATCTCCTCTGAGCTGAAGAAAGTCGATCAACTGACGAACCACGCTTTCCTGAGCGAAAAGATCCTGTATCCGGCCATCGATTTTTCGTCGGAACGAGGGCTGATAAACCCGCTAGAATCAAAGGTTCTGAAACGCGCTGTCGAGTTGGGGACGATAAAAGCGGGCGATCTCCGCGCCGTTTTGCCAGACCTGAAACCGACGCAGGTGACTTATCAGCTTGGTAAGTTGATTGAACGGGGACTGCTCCAGCCGGTAGAACAGGGGGCTCGTATCTATACGGCGAAGTTTTCTAACTCGTATTTGATACGTGGGGTGATTAAGGTTCTGCGGGAAGAAGGGTTTATTCCTGATTTGTGATGTCAAAAGATCATTGACTGATCATTTCAGTTTAGGGGCTGATTGGTATATTAATTAGTTTTTAATAAAGGGAATTTGAAGGGTATAAAACCGGCTTGTTAGCCGGTTTTATAAACATTATTTTGTGAAACTGAGTGATTTATCGAGGCATTTTTTCCTGAGTTCAACCGGAAGGTGATGTAGCCCCCAGAAACA
>NZ_VATT01000009.1:0-30821 GCF_005781225.1 Escherichia sp. E4736
TTGTGTGAAGTGATTCACATCCGCCGTGTCGATGGAGGCGCATTATAGGGAGTTCTCCGTAGGCCGCAATAGAAAAATTGCAAAAAAATGACTGACTGCTGCATTCCCCAGCAAAACCCCGCTTTATACCTTTTTACGCACAGAGTTATCCACAATCATTAGCATAATTTCTGCATTTCTCACACGGTAAGCACAGTCAAAATAGTGATCGCCATTGAAAGAGAAAAATTCGCGAGCGTTGCGCAAACGTTTTCGTTACAATGCGAGCGAAAAATAAGGATGCCCCGTTAGGGGCGTTAGCTGAGTTTTTCGCGAAAAATTCAGCTAACGCTCTCTGTAATAGTCAAATCCAGGGGATTTACCATGCAACAACGTCGTCCAGTCCGCCGCGCTCTGCTCAGTGTTTCTGACAAAGCCGGTATCGTCGAATTCGCCCAGGCACTTTCCGCACGCGGTGTGGAGCTGCTGTCTACAGGGGGCACTGCCCGTCTGTTAGCAGAAAAAGGTCTGCCGGTAACCGAAGTTTCCGATTACACCGGTTTCCCGGAGATGATGGATGGACGCGTGAAGACCCTGCATCCGAAAGTACATGGTGGCATTCTGGGCCGTCGCGGCCAGGACGATGCCATTATGGAAGAACATCAGATCCAGCCTATCGATATGGTGGTTGTTAACCTGTATCCGTTCGCCCAGACCGTGGCCCGTGAAGGTTGCTCGCTGGAAGATGCGGTTGAGAACATCGATATCGGCGGCCCAACCATGGTGCGCTCCGCCGCCAAGAACCATAAAGATGTTGCAATCGTGGTGAAGAGCAGCGACTACGACGCCATTATTAATGAGATGGATGCCAACGAAGGATCGCTTCTGCTTGCAACCCGTTTCGACCTCGCTATCAAAGCCTTCGAACACACCGCCGCCTACGACAGCATGATTGCCAACTATTTCGGCAGCATGGTTCCGGCTTACCACGGCGAAAGCAAAGAAGCCGCCGGTCGCTTCTCGCGCACGCTGAACCTGAACTTCATTAAGAAGCAGGATATGCGCTACGGCGAGAACAGCCACCAGCAGGCTGCCTTCTATATAGAAGAGAATGTGAAAGAAGCCTCCGTTGCCACCGCAACCCAGGTTCAGGGTAAAGCCCTCTCTTATAACAACATCGCCGATACCGATGCGGCGCTGGAGTGCGTGAAAGAGTTCGCCGAGCCGGCATGTGTGATTGTGAAGCACGCCAACCCTTGCGGCGTGGCTATCGGTAATTCCCTTCTTGATGCTTACGATCGCGCGTACAAAACCGACCCAACCTCCGCGTTCGGCGGCATTATCGCCTTTAACCGCGAGCTGGATGCGGAAACCGCGCAGGCCATCATTTCTCGTCAGTTTGTTGAAGTGATTATTGCGCCGTCCGCCAGCGAAGAAGCCCTGAAAATCACCGCCGCCAAACAGAACGTTCGCGTCCTGACCTGCGGTCAGTGGGGCGAGCGTGTTCCGGGTCTTGATTTCAAACGCGTGAACGGCGGTTTGCTGGTTCAGGATCGTGACCTGGGGATGGTCGGCGCGGAAGAACTGCGCGTTGTCACCAAACGCCAGCCGACCGAACAGGAACTGCGTGATGCGCTGTTCTGCTGGAAAGTGGCGAAGTTCGTGAAATCCAACGCCATCGTCTATGCCAAAAACAATATGACCATCGGTATTGGCGCGGGCCAGATGAGCCGCGTGTACTCCGCGAAAATCGCCGGTATTAAAGCTGCCGATGAAGGCCTGGAAGTGAAAGGTTCCTCGATGGCTTCTGACGCGTTCTTCCCGTTCCGCGACGGTATTGATGCCGCAGTCGCTGCGGGCGTGACCTGCGTAATCCAGCCTGGCGGTTCTATCCGCGATGACGAAGTGATTGCCGCCGCCGATGAACACGGTATTGCGATGCTCTTCACCGACATGCGCCACTTCCGCCATTAATGGAGCAATAGATGAAAGTATTAGTGATTGGTAACGGCGGGCGCGAGCACGCACTGGCCTGGAAAGCGGCCCAGTCGCCGCTGGTTGAAACTGTTTTTGTTGCTCCGGGTAACGCAGGCACTGCGCTGGAACCCATGCTGCAAAACGTCGCTATCGGCGTGACCGATATCCCGGCGCTGTTGGATTTCGCACAAAACGAAAAGATCGATCTGACCATCGTCGGCCCGGAAGCGCCGCTGGTGAAAGGCGTAGTCGATACCTTCCGCGCCGCCGGGCTGAAAATCTTCGGCCCAACCGCAGGTGCCGCGCAACTGGAAGGCTCGAAAGCGTTTACCAAAGATTTCCTGGCCCGCCATAAAATCCCTACGGCGGAATACCAGAACTTCACCGAGGTAGAACCAGCGCTGGCGTATCTGCGTGAGAAAGGCGCGCCAATCGTCATTAAAGCTGACGGTCTGGCTGCCGGGAAAGGCGTTATCGTGGCGATGACGCTGGAAGAAGCCGAAGCGGCTGTTCACGATATGCTGGCGGGCAACGCTTTTGGCGACGCGGGTCATCGCATTGTGATCGAAGAGTTCCTCGATGGCGAAGAAGCGAGCTTTATCGTGATGGTGGACGGCGAGCATGTGCTGCCGATGGCCACCAGCCAGGATCATAAACGCGTAGGCGATAAAGATACCGGGCCAAACACCGGCGGTATGGGCGCTTACTCCCCCGCGCCGGTAGTAACCGATGAAGTTCATCAGCGCACCATGGAGCGTATCATCTGGCCAACCGTGAAAGGTATGGCGGCGGAAGGCAATACCTACACCGGTTTTCTCTACGCGGGCCTGATGATCGACAAACAGGGTAATCCGAAGGTTATCGAATTTAACTGCCGCTTTGGCGATCCGGAAACCCAGCCGATTATGCTGCGCATGAAGTCCGATCTGGTTGAACTCTGCCTGGCGGCCTGTGAAGGCAAACTGGATGAGAAAACATCCGAGTGGGATGAACGTGCTGCTCTCGGCGTGGTGATGGCTGCGGGTGGATATCCGGGCGATTACCGCACCGGCGATGTGATCCACGGCCTGCCGCTGGAAGAAGTGGCAGGCGGCAAAGTGTTCCACGCGGGCACAAAACTGGCGGATGACGAGCAGGTAGTGACCAGCGGCGGGCGCGTACTGTGCGTCACCGCGCTGGGTCATACCGTAGCAGAAGCGCAGAAACGCGCCTATGCCTTAATGACCGATATCCACTGGGATGACTGCTTCTGCCGGAAAGATATCGGCTGGCGCGCTATCGAACGCGAGCAGAACTAACGCGACAGTTTTGCCAATAGCGTTTTACGCGTGATCCCTAACTGACGGGCGGCTTCGGTTTTGTTGCCGCCCGTTTTCTCCAGTGCCGCCAGAATCACCTCTTTTTCCACTTCCACCAGCGGCTGAATATCCTGACTTTGCGCCAGCGGGATCGGCGTACTCGCAATCGCCAGCGGCAGCTCGCGTTCGGAAATATATTCCCCGGTCAGCAACACCACTGCCCGTTCTACCGCGTTTTCCAGCTCACGAATATTTCCCGGCCAGTCGTAGTGAATCAGTAGATCCATCGCCTGGGGTGTAAAACCTTTTACCGCCTTGCGATTACGCTCGGCAAACCGCTGAAGAAAATGGTTAGCCAGCAGAGGAATATCTTCCCGCCGCTGACGCAGCGACGGTACTTCAATCGCCACCACGTTCAGACGATAGTAGAGATCCTGGCGAAAACGTCCGGCATTTACCTCTGCGGCAAGATCGCGATGGGTCGCGGCAATCAGCCGGACATCGACCGAAATAGTCTGGTTGCTGCCGACACGCTGAACTTCACGCTCCTGAATCGCACGCAGCAGACGAACCTGCATCATCGGCGAGATATCGCCAATTTCATCGAGAAACAGCGTGCCGCCGTCCGCCTCAACAAAGCGCCCTTCCCGCCGTTTATCGGCCCCGGTAAACGCCCCTTTTTCGTGACCGAACAATTCAGATTCCAGCAAGGATTCGTTGAGTGCCGCACAGTTGAGCGTTACCAGCGGTTTTTCGCTACGTGCGCTACTGGCGTGAATCGCCCTGGCGACCAGCTCTTTACCGGTACCGGAATCGCCGTGGATCAGCACCGTGGCTTCCGATGGCGCGACAAGGGCAATTTCACCGAGCAGGTGTTGCATCGCTGCGCTTTTACCAACCATCCCGAACTGGCTGGCGGACACCGCAGGTATTTCAGCATCGACACTGTGCGTATGCGCGAGCGCCTTTTCCAGCGTCGCCTGCAGGTTATCGAAATCCAGCGGTTTGATGAGATAATCCAGCGCCCCGGTTTTCAACGCCTCTACCGCCGTCTCGACGCTGGAGTAAGCGGTCATAATCAGTACCGGAATCGCCGGATTTAACGCTTTGATCTCTTTCAGCGTGGCGATGCCGTCCATCTCTGCCATTCGCACATCGCAAAGCACAAGATCAAAAACCTGTTCCCGCACCTGCTCCAGCGCCTGTCGCCCGCTGTTCGCCAGCGCGACGTTATAGCCCCAGCCGCGCAGCAATGCCTGCAAAATAGTGCAGTGGCTAATGTCATCATCCACCACCAGAATATCGATATTATCGTGCGTCATCCTTGTGGGTCCTTACGCGTAATATTGACCGGAAGCCAGAGGGTGAACGTTGCGCCTTTCCCCTCCTGGCTTGCGACCTGAATTGTACCACCGTGTTGTTCAACAATATTATGCACGACCGCCAGCCCCAGTCCGGTGCCTTCGGCCTTCGTGGTGAAATACGGGGTGAAGATGGCTTCAAGCTGATCCGCCGCAATTCCCTTACCGCTGTCAGTAACGCTAATTTTCACGCCTGCGCCGCTTTCGCTGGCCGTCACGCTAATCACGCCATGCTGACCAATCGCCTGAATAGCATTGAGATAGAGATTCAACAGGACCTGAGTCAGCCTGTCCGGATCGGCCTGAATTTCCGGCAACATGTCGTTGGCGGTAAAGCGTAACTGGATCTCCCGGCTGTTTGCATCCTGGCTTACCAGCTGTAATGAGTGGTTAATCAGAGTGTTGAGATCCACCGCCTGCAAAGCCAGATGCGTTGGTTTAACCAGTTCCAGCAGCTCGCTTACCACGCGGTTTAAACGGTCGGCTTCTTTCGCCATCACCTGCGCCAGTTGATGCGCTTCTCCCCCTGCTGGCGCGCGTTCGGCAAAGTATTTCGCCAGCCCTTTAATCGAGGAAAGTGGGTTTCGGATTTCGTGGGCAACGCCTGCCGCCAGATGCCCCAGTGCCACCAGCTTCTCTTTGCGCTTCATTTCATCTTGTAGAAGCTGGCGCGAGCGCAGATACCGGCGATACCAGAAGAATGACAACACGCTTGCCAGCAAGACCGTCGCCAGGGCGAAGAGGATAATCAGGGTATTGCGCTTTTCCCCACTCTGGGTTGCAACCAGATCGCTGGCGTTAACAGCGATGAAAATAGCCTGTTGTGCTTCTGCCTGTGGCACAGCTTTGCCGTTACAGCGCGGCATATTGTGCATACCATGCCGCCAGGGCAATGACATTGGCTGGAACAAACGATAGACCTCAAGCGCAGGCGTTTTTTCTGCATCCTCAAGCAGTCTCCAGCGGGAGTTTTCCTCTGGCTTTAACTGCTGCATTTCATCAGGAGAATAGAGTGCACGCCCAACCATTTCGGGGTTACTGTGAAGAATGATGATGCCCTGTGCATCGGTGACCGCAAACCACAACACCCCAGGCTGGCCAGCCATCTCTTCCAGAAGCGCCTGTTGCTGCACATGGTGCATTCGCATCCCCATCCCTACGCGGCTTCCTGACTCCAGAGCGCGAATGAGCACATTACCTTTTTCCAGTAATGCCTGACGGTCAGCCTCGCTTGCCCGCCCATAATCACGAATCACCGTTACCGCAAACAATCCCACCAGCCCAACAATGACCACGGGGAGGATCGCGCTTAACCATTTGGCTAAGGTGTCTTTAGAACGTCGCATAAAACGTATCTTCTTCTTTGCCTGTTCATCTCTTTTTGACAGCAGAAATCATGCCATCTTTTAGCTGCGCTTACCCTGCTCTGTAACACAAAGACTTAAGTTTCAATGAGTAAAAATGACTCGCTACCCACAGCAGGCGAGTCATTTTTACTCGCTTATCACGCCAGATTGCCCGTCATATCAGCGTTTCGTTGTTGGCACGAAAGATGCAATACCCAAAGTAAGACAACCACTGGAGGATTAACCATGAAACGGAACACGAAAATTGCCCTGGTGATGATGGCGCTTTCAGCAATGACGATGGGATCGACATCTGCATTTGCTCACGGCGGACACGGTATGTGGCAGCAAAATGCCGCGCCTTTGACCAGCGAACAACAGACAGCGTGGCAGAAAATCCATAATGACTTTTACGCTCAAAGCAGCGCACTGCAACAGCAACTGGTGACGAAGCGTTATGAATACAATGCCCTGTTAGCCGCTAATCCACCGGATAGCAGCAAAATTAACGCGGTCGCCAAAGAGATGGAGGCTTTGCGTCAGTCGTTAGATGAGTTACGGGTGAAACGGGATATTGCGATGGCTGAAGCGGGTATTCCGCGCGGTACCGGAATGGGCATGGGTTACGGCGGCTGCGGTGGTGGTGGCGGTCATATGGGAATGGGCCACTGGTAAATCAGAACGTTTTCTCGTTGGGTTGCCAGCGACAGAAATCAGAGTTTGCCACCAACAGTAATTGCGAACCTTCGGGCGCTTCCAGCCATGCCACGCTGACATCAACAGAAGAGCGGCTCTGGCGGCGCTCGATATGCGCTATCGCCTGCGAATCTAAATCAGGTTTAATGGTTTGCCCTTCGCAGGTGGTCACGGTCTGTTCCATCGCATGCCAGCGCCCCTGACGCAGCACGACTCTCCCCTGACGTAAGGCATCGCTAATCTGGCGGATTTGGTCAGCACGATAACGATATAAATCAATTTGGTCGTTAGAAAGCTGCTGCTTTTCCCCGTCGGATTCACGTTGCATAAAGCTCAGATCGCCGCGATCGTCAAAACGCGCGCGAATGTTCACCGGCGGTTCGCTGTAAACATTGATATTGATAAGCGTGAGGTTATCGCCCTGCCAGCGATACTCTCGCGTCGTGGTATCGCCATTGCGCCACGGGCTAAATACGGCAAGCAGATGGACATTATCGCCGCTGTCTTTTCGCCAGATGCGTACCGCGCCCTGATCTTCAGCAAATCCACTGGCGGTAAAGGGAGGAAGTGAGGAGTTATGGCTACAAGCAGTAAGAAACAGCGCGCCTGCCAGCATCAATGAGCGACGCCAGAAAGACAAAAGGGGTGAAACCACCCCTTCGTTAAAACTGTTCACTGCCACGCAATCTTACTTAACTGCGTCTTTCAGTGCCTTGCCAGAAACAAATGCCGGTACGTTCGCAGCGGCGATTTTGATTTCTTTACCGGTCTGCGGGTTGCGGCCAGTACGCTCAGCGCGGTGGTTCACTTTGAAGGTACCGAAACCAACCAGTTGTACAGCATCGCCTTCTTTCAGAGACTCAGTAATTGCAGCCAGAGTGGACTCCAGAGCAGCTTTAGCCTGGGTTTTGGACAGTTCTGCTTTCTCTGCAATTACATCAATCAGTTGAGTCTTGTTCATAAGTTATCCTTACAATGTGTTTATCGCTTGCTAAGCATCGAGTGCGACGGAAATGCCAGAATAGCACTCTCCTGCATACGCGCACCGATAGCCACTTTTTTTCGCCCCCCAAATGTAGACCAGACGGGGGGCGAAAGGGAAGACTCCAGGTACGACAAATCAGGCGTTAATTCACGTTTTCTGGTCTTATTGCTGAAAAATTATACCAATATTGCTCTCGCCCGTCTCACGCAGGTCTGCCCTAAGGCCTTTTATCAGCTCGATATCGCGTTCTTCGCACTCAGCTAAAAGTCGGAATATTTCCCACTGAATGTCCCATTCTTGCTCTACAGCTGGGTTTTCTTTGAGCTCTTCATCGCTCATTTCGCGACCAGCCTGAGTCATTTCCAGCATCGCAACGGTCGTGATGGAGGTCTTACTCACTTCCACCGCGTGTTCGAGCGTTTCACCACTCAAACGCGAATGGACCAGTTCACTTAACGCCACGCAGGCATCGATTGCCGGATAAACGCCGTACAGATCGAAATCGTCCGCTGAAGGAATCGCTTCTTCAAATTTCTCCAGTTGGCTGTCGAAATTCACTTTTGCGTCTTTGACGGTCAGCGTTTCCCAGATGAGATCGAGAATACGCCGATAAATTTGCCCATCGCCAAAACCGGTTTGCTGGCAGAACATAGCGTAATTGGGGTACATGCGTTCGCACAGACAAGCCATGAAAGTGACATGCTGCCAGCTTTCCAGGCGCTCCAGACGCAGATGAATTGGGTTTTGTAACATGTTGAGTTCTCAAATACGGAAATTATCCGCAGTTTACCTGAATTAGGGCTGATTTGCTTTATAGCGCACGAACGCCGGACGTTCCGAGGCCACCGCGTCCGCCCAGCGCGTTGGCTCCGGCAGACGATAGCCTTTCATGCAGCGTTGTACCCACGCCAGCGCGCTATCCACACTGACCCGATGGCCAGTAGAAATAAACAGAGGGTTACAGCGCGCTTTGCTGCGCCAGACCCAGGCCAGCTGCTCGCCTTTATCCATCAGCGGGGCCAGTGCACCCGGTTCGCTGGAGAGTGGTTCGAATTTACCGCAGAGCCGCTTTTTCGCCACGCCAATGGTCGGCACATCCACCAATAAGCCAAAATGGCTGGCGACGCCAAGACGGCGCGGATGCGAGATCCCGTGACCATCGACAAACACTAAATCCGGCTTTTGCGACAGCATCTCCCACGCTGCCAGCAGCGCAGGATATTCGCGAAAGGAAAGAAAACCTGGAATGTAAGGCATGGTAGTAGCGATGCGGGCCACTTTATACTCCACCAGCTCAAGCGAGGGGTATTTCAGCAGCACCATCGCCGCTCGCGTCACTTCTCCGCCCTGCTCAAACCCGACATCGGCTCCGGCGATCAGATCCGGTGGATCTTTATCGAGTCGATCCTCGCGGATCACAGAAGAAGCTAGTTCAAGTTGTTGAGCGCGTAATGACGCGAGATCCATAACCACTCCTTACTGATGATAAGGCGCAGACAGGCGATGCACTGCCTCCACAAATACGCCAGCATGTTCTGGCGGCACATCCTGATGGATACCGTGGCCGAGGTTAAAGACGTGGCCTTCACCGTGACCGAAACCGGCAAGGATTGTCGCCACTTCTTCTTCAATGCGGGCAGGCGGCGCATACAGCATCGACGGATCCATATTGCCCTGCAGCGCGACTTTATCACCCACGCGGCGGCGTGCATCGGCGATGTCCGTTGTCCAGTCGAGGCCCAGCGCATCGCAACCGGTTTCTGCCATGGCTTCCAGCCACTGTCCGCCGCCTTTGGTAAACAGCGTGACCGGTACGCGGCGACCGTCATTTTCACGCAGTAAACCATCAACAATTTTATGCATGTAATAGAGTGAGAACTGTTGATAATCGCGCCCGGTTAGCACGCCGCCCCAGGTGTCGAAAATCATCACTGCCTGAGCACCGGCTTTAATCTGCGCATTCAGGTACAGAGTGACGCTTTTCGCCAGTTTATCGAGTAGCGCGTGCAGCGCCTGCGGATCGGCATACATCATTTTTTTAATCACGGTGAACGCTTTGCTGCTGCCGCCTTCGACCATGTAGGTCGCCAGCGTCCACGGGCTGCCGGAAAAACCAATCAGCGGCACTTCGCCTTTCAGTTCGCGACGAATGGTACGCACCGCGTTCATCACGTAACCCAGCTCATCTTCCGGGTCCGGAATTGGCAGTTTATCGACGTCGGCTTTGCAGGTGACTGGTGTGGTAAAACGCGGACCTTCTCCGGCTTCAAAATAGAGCCCTAACCCCATCGCGTCCGGCACGGTGAGGATATCGGAAAAGAGGATCGCCGCATCCAGCGGGTAGCGACGCAGCGGTTGCAAAGTCACTTCGCACGCCAGCTCGGCGTTTTTGCACAGCGACATAAAATCGCCCGCCTGGGCGCGCGTGGCTTTATATTCCGGTAGATAGCGGCCCGCCTGGCGCATCATCCATACTGGAGTGACATCAACGGGCTGGCGCAGCAGCGCCCGCAGATAACGATCGTTTTTAAGTTCGGTCATTTTGGCTGTTCCTTAGTGCGTCAGGCGGTCAGTGTATCATCACTCATACTCTGCCCGACACATCGCCACCGTATCTTCTATCAGACGGCGCGCTACGGTGCCGGGCGGTGGAAGTAACGGCAAATCGTCATAGCGATACCAATTCGCCTCGAGCAATTCTTTCGGGTCGATCACGATGTCGCCGCTGTCATATTCCGCCATAAACGCGGTCATTAAAGACTGAGGAAACGGCCACGGCTGGGAAGTCACGTACCGCAAGTTTTTGACTTTGATGCCGCCCTCTTCCATCACTTCCCGCGCGACTGCCTGTTCGAGGGTTTCGCCCACTTCGACGAATCCGGCGAGTACCGTATGGACACCGTTACGATGCCGGGTATGCTGAGCAAGTAGGATTGAATCATCGCGACGGATGGCAACGATAATGCAGGGAGCGATTTGTGGGTAGTAACGCTCACGGCAGTGGCTGCATAGCATCGCCCATTCGGTTTTGCTCGGATACATGTCATGCCCGCAGTAACCGCAGTATTTATGCGAGCGATAAAACTCCGCCAGTTGCACACCACGTCCGGCTAATTGAAACAGCCCGACATCCAGATCAATGACCTGGCGCACCGAGCCCATATCGTGACGGCGCTGCTGTTGCACTAGCCAAACAGGTTCTCCCTGCCATTCGCCGATTTGTAGTGCGCGCTGACCCACAAGATCGAAATTTGCCGCTTCGCCGTATGGTAATTCTCCCTTCGGCAACCATAATTTTTGTTCATGACTGACTACCCACCAGCCGTGATCTAATTTTTCAATTATACGATCCATAGCTCTTGCACTACCTTTGCATCACTGGCATGTTTAACATGGTTTTTACATTTCTCACTGAGCAGTTTTTGAAGACAAACTTGCGGAGTCAATCATGCTTAACCAGCTCGATAACCTGACGGAGCACGTCAGAGGAAGTAACAAACTGGTTGATCGCTGGCTACATGTACGTAAGCATCTGCTCGTGGCTTACTACAATCTGGTTGGCATTAAGCCTGGCAAAGAATCGTACATGAGGCTGAATGAAAAAGCCCTTGATGATTTTTGCCAGAGTCTGGTCGACTATCTGTCTGCCGGACATTTCAGTATTTATGAACGCATTCTTCATAAACTGGAAGGCAACGGGCAACTCGCTCATGCCGCGAAGATTTGGCCGCAGCTGGAAGCCAACACGCAACAGATTATGGATTACTATGATTCCAGCCTGGAAACCGCCATCGATCATGATAATTACCTTGAGTTTCAACAGGTTTTATCTGACATCGGCGAGGCGCTGGAAGCACGCTTCGTACTGGAAGATAAGCTGATTCTGCTGGTACTTGACGCCGCTCGCGTCAAACATCTTGCTTGAGTTCTGCGCTGTTAACGCGTAATTTACATTCAACGCCCCGTTTGCGGGGCTAATTTCTTGTCGGAGTGCCTTAACTGGCTGAGACCGTTCATTCGGGATCCGCGGAACCTGATCAGGCTAATACCTGCGAAGGGAACAAGAGTTAATCTGCTATCGCATCGCCTTTGCGGCGATCGTCTCTTGCTTCATCCGTCGTCTGACAAGCCACGTCCTTAATTTTTGGAATGAGCTATGTCTGCAACAAAACTGACCCGCCGCGAACAACGCGCCCAGGCCCAACATTTTATCGACACCCTGGAAGGCACCGCCTTTCCCAACTCAAAACGCATTTACATCACTGGCACACACCCCGGCGTTCGCGTGCCGATGCGTGAGATCCAGCTTAGCCCGACGCTAATTGGCGGCAGCAAAGAACAGCCACAGTACGAAGAAAACGAAGCGATTCCGGTCTACGACACCTCCGGTCCGTATGGCGACCCGCAAATCGCGATTAACGTGCAGCAAGGACTGGCAAAGCTGCGCCAGCCGTGGATCGATGCGCGTGGCGATACTGAAGAACTTACCGTGCGCAGTTCCGATTACACTAAAGCGCGGCTGGCTGATGATGGTCTCGACGAGCTGCGTTTTAGCGGCGTATTAACGCCAAAACGCGCCAAAGCAGGACGCCGCGTCACACAACTGCACTACGCCCGCCAGGGCATCATCACACCGGAGATGGAGTTCATCGCCATTCGCGAGAATATGGGCCGCGAGCGCATCCGTAGCGAAGTTTTGCGCCACCAGCATCCGGGAATGAGCTTTGGCGCACGTCTGCCGGAAAATATCACTGCGGAATTTGTCCGTGATGAAGTTGCTGCCGGACGTGCGATTATCCCGGCCAACATTAATCATCCGGAATCGGAGCCGATGATTATTGGTCGCAACTTCCTGGTAAAAGTTAACGCCAATATCGGCAACTCAGCGGTCACCTCTTCCATCGAAGAAGAAGTGGAAAAGCTGGTATGGTCCACGCGCTGGGGAGCGGATACGGTGATGGATCTCTCCACCGGTCGCTATATTCACGAAACCCGCGAGTGGATTTTACGTAACAGCCCGGTGCCGATCGGTACAGTGCCGATCTACCAGGCGCTGGAGAAGGTTAACGGGATCGCTGAAGATCTTACCTGGGAAGCCTTCCGCGACACGCTGCTGGAACAGGCTGAGCAAGGTGTGGATTACTTCACTATCCATGCGGGCGTGCTGCTGCGCTACGTGCCGATGACCGCGAAACGCCTGACCGGTATCGTCTCTCGCGGCGGTTCGATTATGGCGAAATGGTGCCTCTCCCATCATCAGGAAAATTTCCTCTATCAACACTTCCGCGAAATTTGTGAAATCTGTGCCGCTTATGACGTTTCGCTGTCGCTGGGCGACGGTCTGCGCCCCGGTTCTGTTCAGGATGCCAACGATGAAGCGCAGTTTGCCGAGCTGCATACGCTGGGCGAACTGACCAAAATCGCCTGGGAATATGACGTGCAGGTGATGATTGAAGGCCCCGGGCATGTGCCGATGCAGATGATTCGCCGCAATATGACCGAGGAGTTAGAGCACTGCCACGAAGCGCCGTTTTACACTCTGGGGCCGCTAACTACCGATATTGCGCCGGGCTATGACCACTTCACGTCAGGGATTGGTGCGGCGATGATTGGCTGGTTTGGCTGCGCGATGCTCTGTTACGTAACGCCAAAAGAGCATCTGGGTCTGCCTAATAAAGAAGACGTTAAGCAGGGGCTTATCACCTATAAGATTGCCGCCCACGCCGCCGACCTGGCGAAAGGGCATCCGGGCGCGCAAATTCGCGATAACGCCATGTCGAAAGCCCGCTTCGAATTTCGCTGGGAAGACCAGTTTAATCTGGCCCTCGACCCATTTACCGCCCGCGCTTATCACGATGAAACCCTGCCGCAAGAGTCCGGCAAAGTCGCCCATTTTTGCTCCATGTGTGGACCGAAATTCTGCTCAATGAAAATCAGCCAGGAA
The DNA here is from genome assembly GCF_005781225.1 of Escherichia sp. E4736. Lineage (NCBI taxonomy): Bacteria > Pseudomonadati > Pseudomonadota > Gammaproteobacteria > Enterobacterales > Enterobacteriaceae > Escherichia > Escherichia sp. E4736. The sequence goes on from NZ_VATT01000009.1 coordinate 13,587, forward strand.
GTGCGCGATTACGCCGCCGCGCAAACTATTGAAGTGGGAATGGCGGATATGTCGGAGAACTTCCGCGCCAGAGGCGGAGAAATCTACCTGCGTAAGGAGGAAGCGTGATGTATCAGCCTGATTTTCCTCCTGTACCTTTTCGTTTAGGACTGTACCCGGTGGTGGACAGCGTACAGTGGATCGAACGTCTGTTGGATGCAGGCGTACGTACTCTCCAGCTACGCATCAAAGATCGGCGCGATGAAGAGGTGGAAGCCGATGTCGAGGCGGCAATTGTGCTGGGCCGCCGCTATAACGCGCGATTGTTTATCAACGATTACTGGCGGCTGGCGATCAAACATCAGGCATATGGCGTCCATTTGGGGCAGGAAGATTTGCAAGCCACCGATCTCAGCGCCATCCGCGCGGCAGGCCTGCGGCTGGGCGTTTCGACCCATGATGATATGGAGATCGACGTCGCGCTGGCAGCACATCCTTCTTATATCGCGCTGGGACATGTGTTCCCGACGCAAACCAAACAGATGCCTTCTGCACCGCAGGGGCTGGAACAACTGGTACGGCACATTGAGCGTCTGGCGGATTATCCCACCGTGGCGATTGGCGGTATCAGTCTGGCGCGCGCGCCTGCGGTGATAGCAACGGGTGTCGGCAGTATCGCCGTCGTCAGCGCCATTACTCAAGCCGCAGACTGGCGTTTGGCAACGGCACAGTTGCTGGAAATTGCAGGAGTTGGCGATGAATGACCGTGATTTTATGCGTTATAGCCGCCAAATCCTGCTCGACGATATCGCTCTTGAAGGGCAGCAAAAACTGCTCGACAGCCAGGTGCTGATTATTGGTCTGGGCGGGCTGGGTACACCTGCTGCGCTGTACCTGGCGGGAGCTGGCGTCGGGACGCTGATACTGGCAGATGACGACCATGTGCATTTAAGCAACCTGCAACGACAAATCCTCTTTACCACTGAAGATATCGATCGCCCGAAATCACATGTCAGCCAACAGCGACTGACGCAGTTGAATCCCGATATTCAACTGACAGCACTACAACAACGGTTAACGGGTGAGGCGTTAAAAGATGCGGTAGCACGGGCCGATGTGGTGCTCGACTGTACCGACAATATGGCGACTCGCCAGGAGATTAATACCGCCTGCGTGGCACTCAACACGCCGCTTATCACCGCCAGCGCGGTCGGATTTGGCGGTCAGTTGATGGTACTGACGCCGCCCTGGGAGCAGGGGTGTTACCGCTGTCTGTGGCCAGATAACCAGGAGCCAGAACGCAACTGCCGCACGGCGGGCGTGGTTGGCCCGGTGGTCGGGGTTATGGGCACGTTGCAGTCACTGGAAGCAATTAAGTTATTAAGCGGTATAGAGACGCCTGCGGGAGAACTCCGACTGTTCGACGGTAAGTCGAGCCAGTGGCGCAGCCTGGCGTTGCGCCGCGCCAGTGGTTGCCCGGTATGCGGAGGAAGCAATGCAGATCCTGTTTAACGATCAACCGATGCAGTGCGCCGCCGGACAAACTGTTCACGAACTACTGGAGCAACTCGACCAACGACAATCGGGCGCGGCTCTGGCGATTAATCAGCAAATCGTCCCGCGGGAACAATGGGCGCAACATATCGTGCAGGATGGCGACCAGATCCTGCTTTTTCAGGTTATTGCAGGGGGGTGAGATGTTACGTATTGCGGACAAAACGTTTGATTCACATCTGTTTACCGGTACCGGGAAATTCGCCTCCTCACAACTGATGGTGGAGTCTATTCGTGCTTCCGGCAGCCAGCTGGTGACGCTGGCGATGAAACGCGTCGACTTACGCCAACACAACGACGCTATCCTCGAACCGCTTATCGCGGCGGGTGTGACCCTGCTGCCGAATACATCCGGGGCGAAAACCGCGGAAGAAGCCATTTTCGCCGCCCATCTGGCGCGTGAGGCGTTAGGCACAAACTGGCTAAAATTAGAGATTCACCCTGACGCCCGCTGGCTGTTGCCCGATCCCATCGAAACATTAAAAGCTGCCGAAACGCTGGTACAACAGGGATTTGTCGTGCTGCCTTACTGCGGGGCCGATCCGGTATTGTGTAAACGTCTGGAAGAAGTCGGCTGTGCAGCGGTGATGCCGCTCGGCGCACCGATTGGCTCGAATCAGGGACTGGAGACCCGCGCCATGCTGGAGATTATTATCCAGCAGGCCACCGTTCCGGTGGTTGTCGATGCTGGCATCGGCGTTCCCAGCCATGCCGCGCAGGCGCTGGAAATGGGGGCTGATGCGGTGTTAGTGAATACGGCGATTGCCGTCGCGGACGATCCCATCAACATGGCGAAGGCATTTCGTCTGGCAGTAGAAGCAGGCCTGCTGGCACGTCAGTCCGGACCGGGCAGCCGCAGTCATTTTGCCCATGCCACCAGCCCGCTGACCGGATTTCTGGAGGCATCGGCATGAAAACCTTCAGCGATCGCTGGCGACAACTGGACTGGGATGACATCCGCCTGCGTATCAACGGCAAAACGGCTGCTGACGTAGAGCGGGCACTAAATGCCTCGCAACTCACCCGCGACGATATGATGGCGCTGTTATCGCCAGCCGCCAGTGGCTATCTGGAACCACTGGCCCAACGGGCGCAGCGCCTGACCCGTCAGCGATTTGGCAACACAGTTAGTTTCTACGTCCCGCTTTATCTTTCCAATCTTTGCGCTAACGACTGCACGTACTGCGGATTTTCCATGAGCAATCGCATCAAGCGCAAAACGCTGGATGAAGCGGATATTGCCAGGGAAAGCGCCGCTATACGGGAGATGGGCTTTGAACATCTGCTATTAGTCACTGGTGAACATCAGGCGAAAGTGGGGATGGATTACTTTCGTCGTCATCTCCCTGCCCTACGTGAACAGTTCTCTTCACTACAGATGGAAGTACAGCCGCTGGCGGAGGCGGAATACGCCGAGCTAAAACAGCTTGGTCTGGATGGCGTGATGGTTTATCAGGAGACATATCACGAGGCGACTTATGCCCGCCATCATTTGAAAGGCAAAAAACAGGACTTCTTCTGGCGGCTGGAAACGCCGGATCGGCTGGGTCGGGCGGGGATTGATAAGATTGGCCTCGGCGCGCTAATTGGCCTTTCCGACAGCTGGCGCGTTGACTGCTACATGGTTGCCGAACATTTGCTATGGCTGCAACAGCATTACTGGCAAAGCCGCTACTCTGTCTCCTTCCCGCGCCTGCGCCCATGTACTGGCGGCATTGAGCCTGCGTCGATTATGGGTGAACGCCAGTTAGTACAAACCATCTGCGCCTTCCGGCTGCTTGCACCGGAAGTTGAACTGTCACTCTCCACGCGGGAATCACCGTGGTTTCGTAATCGCGTTATTCCGCTGGCAATCAATAACGTCAGCGCCTTCTCGAAAACGCAGCCAGGTGGCTATGCCGACAATCACCCCGAGCTGGAACAGTTCTCACCACACGACGATCGCAGACCGGAAGCGGTTGCTGCCGCGTTAACTGCTCAGGGTTTGCAGCCAGTATGGAAGGACTGGGACAGTTATCTGGGACGCGCCTCGCAAAGGCTATGAGACGGAATGTAAGAACGTAAATTTATTCCGAGCCGCTACGGAAGATGAAAAACGCAAGGTTGTTGAAAGCGTTGTGTTTTTTTATGGTAGTGCCGTCAGCAGGAATGTTGTCCAGGGCGAAAAGCTTCTTCCTCGTTTCGCCCTGCCTTTCTTAAAAATTCCGTAATGCAAAGTCTGAAGCCATCGCCTGTTGAGCAATGAAAGAGATCTGATTGTAAGAGAGTAAATACTCAACTATGATAGAGACGAAAATAAGAACACATGTTCTCATCTTCCAGGATGCAGCAGACTGAAGAAATTCAGACATCCCGCAACCTGCGATTCTCGCAAGGTCAAGGCAAAGTCCGGTAATGGCGTTCTGAATACCAGAGAATTATCTCTGGCGAAACCCACCTTAAGGTGGGTTTTGTTATTTTGAGGGCTGAGGAAGCTGCTTATTTCTCAATAAATTGTAGGCAATGGTGAAAAATTTCACTGATTTACCTTTCTGTTTTTCAGAAATGGGGTAAGCGCTAGTTACATGCAAACGGAGTTTTTTCTTTTCCCTGAAAGCCCTGAACGCAACAAAGTAAAATGCCTTGTTTCCTCCGTTTAAATCCACTTCAATCACGGCATAGCTACCATACCCGGCATGAATAACGTTGCTTTCTGGCAGCGCCAAAATGGTTCTTTTTAAGTGTTTTCGCGCTAAGTTATAACGGTGCTGGCAGAAGGGACGAGATTCTTTAGGCGCGTAGTACATTAACGATTGTTTTTCTTCGTTCGTCTGATGTTCATAATCTTTTGTGAAGCAGTGAAGAGAGTAGGTAACCCAAAAGCGATACTCTAAAGGCTGTTTGCCCTCATGATGCTGAACGTAGACAGCCAGATGAGCATCAAGAAACGATAAATCACGAATATCACCATCCGGATGTCTAAAAGGTCGCCACTTCTCCACTTCCTGTTTCATTCTCGTTCCTTAAGAAAGTTACACAGGAATAGTATCGAATCCTTGCCGAGTTTGACTCAATTAGTTCAGTCAGTTTCAGGATATTAGACATCTCTACATTGATTATGGGTATCCAGAAATTCATTAAATATTCTGACAAATGCTCTTTCCCTGAACTACACCCATAAAAAAACCCGCCGAAGCGGGTTTTTACGTTACTTGCGGATTAACGATTACTCGTTGTCAGAACCGCCCAGACCTGCGTTCAGCAGTTCTGCCAGGCTGGCAGATGCGTCTTCTGCAGTCACCTGCGGTGCAGCCGGAGCTTCACCCGCAGCACGGCGACGCATACGATCCTGGTGGTACGCGTAACCGGTACCTGCCGGGATCAGACGACCCACGATAACGTTCTCTTTCAGGCCGCGCAGTTCGTCGCGTTTGCCCGCAACGGCTGCTTCGGTCAGCACGCGAGTGGTCTCCTGGAACGATGCCGCGGAGATGAAGGACTCGGTTGCCAGAGACGCTTTGGTGATACCCAGCAGATCGCGGGAGTAAGTTGCCCCCACTTTGCCGTTCGCTTCCAGTTCGCGGTTTGCGATCTTGACGCGAGAGTATTCAACCTGTTCGCCTTCCAGGAAGTCGGAGCTGCCCGCGTTAACGATGGTAGCTTTACGCAGCATCTGACGAACGATAACTTCGATGTGTTTATCGTTAATCTTAACGCCCTGCAGACGGTATACGTCCTGTACTTCGTTAACGATGTAACGAGTCACAGCATGAACACCACGCAGGCGCAGAATGTCGTGCGGCGCTTCCGGACCGTCGGAAATTACGTCACCACGTTCTACACGTTCACCTTCGAACACGTTGAGCTGACGCCATTTCGGAATCATCTCTTCGTACGGATCGCTACCGTCTACCGGGGTGATAACCAGACGACGTTTACCTTTGGTTTCTTTACCGAAGGAAACGATACCGCTGATTTCAGCCAGGATTGCCGGCTCTTTCGGACGACGTGCTTCGAACAGGTCCGCAACGCGCGGCAGACCACCGGTGATGTCCTTGGTACCGCCGGATTCCTGCGGAATACGCGCCAAGGTGTCACCAGAGCTGATCTGTACGCCATCTTCCAGCTGAACAATCGCTTTACCCGGCAGGAAGTACTGCGCAGGCATATCGGTACCCGGGATCAGAACGTCGTTACCCTGAGCATCAACGATTTTCAGTGCCGGACGCAGATCTTTACCACCTGCGGTACGTTCTGCGGAATCCAGAACCACCAGCGAAGACAGACCGGTCAATTCGTCGGTCTGACGAGTAATGGTCTGGCCGTCGATCATGTCAGTAAAGCGTACATAACCGCTTACTTCGGTGATAACCGGCATGGTGTGCGGGTCCCAGTTTGCAACGGTTTCGCCGCCAGCAACCTGTTCGCCATCGCCTTTCGCCAGTACCGCACCGTAAGGTACTTTGTAGCTTTCTTTGGTACGACCGAATTCGTCGATCAGTTTCAGTTCGGTGTTACGGGAAGTGATCACCAGTTTACCGCTGGAGTTCACAACCGACTTCACGTTGCTGAGCTTGATGCTACCTTTGTTTTTCACCTGGATGCTGGATTCAGCAGCCGCACGAGATGCCGCACCACCGATGTGGAACGTACGCATGGTCAGCTGTGTACCCGGTTCACCGATGGACTGTGCCGCGATAACACCGATTGCTTCACCTTTGTTGATGATGTGGCCACGCGCCAGGTCACGACCGTAGCAGTGCGCACATACACCAAAGTCGGTGTCACAAGATACAACAGAACGTACTTTTACCGCGTCGACAGAGTTCTCTTCCAGCAGGTCACACCACTGTTCGTGCAGCAGCGTGTTGCGCGGAACGAGGATATCAGCAGTACCCGGCTTCAGAACGTCTTCAGCAGTTACACGACCCAGTACGCGATCGCGCAGCGGCTCTTTAACGTCACCACCTTCGATAACCGGAGTCATCATGATACCTTCATGGGTACCACAATCGTCTTCGGTAACCACCAGGTCCTGCGCCACGTCAACCAGACGACGAGTCAGGTAACCGGAGTTCGCAGTTTTCAGTGCGGTATCCGCCAGACCTTTACGAGCACCGTGGGTGGAGATGAAGTACTGGAGTACGTTCAGACCTTCACGGAAGTTCGCGGTGATTGGCGTTTCGATGATGGAGCCATCCGGCTTCGCCATCAGACCACGCATACCAGCAAGCTGACGAATCTGTGCCGCAGAACCACGCGCACCGGAGTCGGCCATCATGTAGATGCTGTTGAAGGAAACCTGCTTCTCTTCCTGACCGTCACGGTTAATAACGGTTTCAGTTTGCAGGTTATCCATCATCGCTTTGGATACACGATCGTTCGCCGCAGCCCAGATATCGATAACTTTGTTGTAGCGTTCGCCCGCAGTTACCAGACCAGACTGGAACTGCTCCTGAATTTCAGCAACTTCTGCTTCTGCCTCGGAGATGATTTCGTGTTTCTTCTCCGGGATGACCATGTCATCGATACCAACAGATGCACCAGAACGCGCTGCATATGCAAAGCCGGTGTACATGATCTGGTCCGCAAAAATAACGGTCGGTTTCAGACCGAGAATGCGGTAGCAGGTGTTCAGCATTTTGGAGATTGCTTTTTTACCCAGCGCCTGGTTGACGATGGAGTAAGGCAGACCTTTCGGTACAATCATCCACAGAATGGCACGGCCAACTGTCGTGTCTATCAGGCTGGTTTTCGCAACTAATTCACCGTTAGCATCTTTTTCATACTCGGTGATACGCACTTTAACGCGCGCATGCAGAGAAGCCAGACCAGAGCGATACAGACGTTCTGCTTCTTTCGGACCAGTCAGCACCATGCCTTCGCCTTTGGCGTTAACACAGTCACGGGTCATGTAGTACAGACCCAGTACAACGTCCTGAGACGGAACGATGATTGGTTCGCCGTTCGCCGGGGACAGGATGTTGTTGGTAGACATCATCAGCGCACGCGCTTCCAGCTGGGCTTCCAGCGTCAGCGGTACGTGAACAGCCATCTGGTCACCATCGAAGTCGGCGTTATATGCCGCACAAACCAGCGGGTGCAGCTGGATAGCTTTACCTTCGATCAGTACCGGTTCAAATGCCTGGATACCCAGACGGTGCAGAGTCGGTGCACGGTTCAGCAGTACCGGGTGTTCGCGGATAACTTCGTCCAGGATATCCCAAACGACAGCTTCTTCGCGCTCAACCATTTTCTTCGCAGCTTTGATGGTGGTAGCAAGACCACGCAGTTCCAGCTTGCCGTAGATGAACGGTTTGAACAGCTCCAGCGCCATTTTCTTCGGCAGACCGCACTGATGCAGACGCAGGTATGGACCTACGGTGATTACAGAACGACCAGAGTAGTCAACACGCTTACCGAGCAGGTTCTGACGGAAACGACCCTGTTTACCTTTGATCATGTCGGCCAAAGATTTCAGAGGACGCTTGTTAGAACCGGTGATCGCACGACCGCGACGACCGTTATCCAGCAGGGCGTCTACCGCTTCCTGCAGCATACGTTTTTCGTTACGTACGATGATGTCCGGCGCAGCCAGATCCAGCAGACGTTTCAGACGGTTGTTACGGTTAATGACGCGACGATACAGATCGTTCAGGTCAGAAGTCGCGAAACGACCACCATCCAGCGGAACCAGCGGACGCAGATCTGGCGGCAGTACCGGCAGAACGGTCAGGATCATCCACTCAGGTTTGTTACCAGACTGAACGAACGCTTCCAGCAGTTTGATACGCTTGGTCAGCTTTTTACGCTTGGTTTCGGAGTTGGTTTCGTTCAGCTCTTCACGCAGCTGTTCGCACTCTTGCTCCAGATCCATGCTCTTCAGCAGAGCCTGGATTGCTTCCGCACCCATCTTCGCGTCGAATTCGTCACCGAACTCTTCCAGCGCGTCCAGATACTGCTCTTCAGTCAGGATCTGCTGGCGTTCCAGGTTGGTCATACCGCCTTCGATAACCACATAGGATTCGAAGTACAGTACGCGTTCGATATCGCGCAGCGGCATATCGAGCAGCAGGCCGATACGGGACGGCAGCGATTTCAGGAACCAGATGTGCGCAGTCGGGGAAGCCAGTTCGATGTGGCCCATACGCTCACGGCGTACTTTAGTCTGGGTCACTTCAACGCCGCACTTCTCACAGATGACGCCACGGTGTTTCAGGCGCTTGTACTTACCGCACAGGCACTCGTAATCTTTTACCGGCCCAAAGATACGGGCGCAGAAAAGGCCGTCACGTTCTGGTTTGAACGTACGGTAGTTGATGGTTTCCGGCTTTTTAACTTCACCGAAAGACCATGAACGGATCATGTCTGGCGAAGCCAGAGCAATTTTGATCGCATCAAACTCTTCGGTTTTAGTCTGCGCTTTCAGAAACTTTAATAAATCTTTCACGGATTTGCTCCCGTCGGAGTTAGCACAATCCGCTGCCGGGTTTTACCCCGACAGCAGTGACCTGTTTGAGCGAGAATTACTCGTCTTCCAGTTCGATGTTGATACCCAGCGAACGAATCTCTTTCAACAATACGTTGAAGGATTCTGGCATGCCCGGCTCCATCTGATGGTTGCCGTCCACGATGTTTTTATACATCTTAGTACGACCGTTCACGTCATCAGACTTAACGGTGAGCATTTCCTGCAGGGTGTATGCTGCGCCGTATGCTTCCAGCGCCCACACTTCCATCTCCCCGAAACGCTGACCACCGAACTGTGCCTTACCACCCAGCGGCTGCTGAGTAACCAGGCTGTAAGAACCGGTGGAACGCGCGTGCATCTTGTCGTCGACCAGGTGGTTCAGTTTCAGCATGTACATGTAACCGACGGTTACCGGACGTTCGAACTGTTCACCAGTGCGGCCGTCGTACAGGCGGATCTGACCAGAAGTCGGCAGGTCGCCAAGTTTCAGCAGTTCTTTAATTTCTGCTTCTTTCGCACCGTCGAACACCGGCGTTGCGATTGGCATACCTTTGCGCAGGTTTTCAGCCAGACGCATAACTTCTTCATCGCTGAAGGTACTCAGGTCAACTTTCTGACGAACGTCAGCGCCCAGATCGTACGCACGCTGGATGAATTCGCGCAGTTTCGCGACTTCTTGCTGCTGTTTCAGCATGGCGTTGATCTTGTCGCCGATACCTTTCGCAGCCATACCCAGGTGGGTTTCGAGGATCTGACCGATGTTCATACGAGACGGTACGCCCAGCGGGTTCAGTACGATGTCTACCGGCGTACCGTTTTCATCGTAAGGCATATCTTCGATCGGGTTGATCTTAGAAATTACACCCTTGTTACCGTGACGACCTGCCATCTTGTCACCAGGCTGGATACGGCGTTTAACCGCCAGATATACCTTAACAATCTTCAGCACGCCCGGTGCCAGATCGTCGCCCTGGGTGATTTTGCGGCGTTTCGCTTCGAGTTTCTTCTCGAACTCGTGTTTCAGTTCGTCATACTGCTCAGCCAGCTGTTCCAGCTGATTTTGTTTCTCTTCGTCGGTCAGGCCCAGCTCCAGCCAGCGATCGCGCGGCAGTTTGTCGAGCTTCTCAGCTTCAACGCCACCGGCTACCAGCACAGCACGGATACGGCTGAACAGACCCGCTTCGAGGATCTGCAGTTCTTCAGACAGGTCTTTCTTCGCCTGTTTGAGCTGCATTTCTTCGATTTCCAGCGCACGCTTGTCTTTTTCTACGCCATCGCGAGTAAAGACCTGAACGTCGATAACCGTACCGGATACACCGTTTGGTACGCGCAGAGAAGAGTCTTTAACGTCAGACGCTTTCTCACCGAAGATCGCACGCAGCAGTTTTTCTTCTGGGGTCAGCTGAGTTTCACCTTTCGGCGTTACCTTACCAACCAGAATGTCGCCACCGGTCACTTCCGCACCAATGTAAACGATACCGGATTCATCCAGTTTGGAGAGCGCAGCTTCACCCACGTTCGGGATGTCAGCGGTGATCTCTTCCGGCCCCAGCTTGGTGTCACGGGACACACACGCCAGTTCCTGAATGTGGATGGTGGTGAAACGGTCTTCCTGAACAACACGCTCGGATACGAGGATGGAGTCTTCGAAGTTGTAACCATTCCACGGCATGAACGCTACGCGCATGTTCTGACCCAGCGCCAGTTCACCGAGGTCGGTGGACGGACCGTCTGCCAGCACGTCGCCACGTTCTACCGGTTCACCCAGAGACACACACGGCATCTGGTTGATACAGGTGTTCTGGTTAGAACGGGTATATTTGGTCAGGTTGTAGATGTCGATACCTGCTTCGCCCGGATACATCTCGTCTTCGTTAACTTTGATAACGATACGGGAAGCATCCACGTACTGAACGACACCACCACGTTTAGCAACCGCAGTTACACCGGAGTCAACGGCAACAGCACGTTCCATACCGGTACCAACCAGCGGCTTATCAGCACGCAGAGTCGGAACGGCCTGACGTTGCATGTTCGCACCCATCAATGCACGGTTGGCGTCATCGTGTTCCAGGAACGGGATCAGGGACGCACCGACGGATACCACCTGCTGGGTGGATACGTCCATGTAGTCAACCTGGTCGCGGCTGAACAAGCTGGATTCGCCTTTACTACGGCAAGTTACCAGGTCTTCTACGAAGTGGCCTTCTTCATCCAGGTTGGAGTTCGCCTGGGCGATAACGTAGTTGCCTTCTTCGATAGCAGACAGGTAGTGAATTTCGTCAGTTACAACACCGTCGGTCACTTTACGATACGGAGTCTCAAGGAAGCCGTATTCGTTAGTCTGTGCGTACACGGACAGAGAGTTGATCAGACCGATGTTCGGACCTTCAGGGGTTTCGATTGGACATACGCGACCGTAGTGAGTCGGGTGTACGTCTCGAACTTCGAAGCCTGCACGTTCACGGGTCAGACCGCCTGGGCCGAGTGCGGAGATACGACGTTTGTGCGTAATCTCAGACAGCGGGTTGTTCTGGTCCATAAACTGAGACAGCTGGCTGGAACCGAAGAACTCTTTCACTGCTGCAGAAATCGGCTTGGCGTTGATCATATCCTGAGGCATCAGGGTATCCAGATCGCCCAGAGACAGACGCTCTTTCACCGCACGCTCTACACGTACCAGGCCAACGCGGAACTGGTTTTCCGCCATTTCGCCAACGGAACGGATACGACGGTTGCCGAGGTGGTCGATATCATCGACTTCGCCTTTACCGTTACGGATATCGATGAGCTTTTTCATAACATCAATGATGTCGTCTTTGCTCAGGATACCGGAACCTTCGATTTCTTCGCGCAGCAGAGAACGGTTGAACTTCATACGACCAACCGCAGACAGGTCATAACGGTCTTCGGAGAAGAACAGGTTCTCAAACAGGCTTTCAGCAGCTTCACGAGTCGGCGGCTCGCCAGGACGCATCATGCGGTAGATTTCTACCAGTGCGCTCAGACGGTCGTTAGTTGGGTCGACACGTAAGGTTTCAGAGATATATGGGCCGTGATCCAGATCGTTGGTGAACAGCGTTTCGATACGCTTGTGACCAGACTGGCTCAGCTTAGCCAGCAGATCCAGGCTCAGCTCCATGTTCGCTGCGCAGATCAGCTCGCCGGTAGACTCATCAATATAGTCTTTAGCAACCACTTTACCTGCGATGTACTCAACCGGGACTTCGATCAGTTTGACGTCGTCTTTTTCCAGCTGGCGAATATGGCGCGCAGTAATACGGCGGCCTTTTTCTACGTACACTTTACCGTTAGCTTCGATGTCAAAAGATGCGGTTTCACCACGCAGGCGTTCCGGCACCAGTTCCATCTGCAGCTTGTTATCACGGATTTCAAAGATAACTTTTTCAAAGAACAGGTCGAGGATCTGCTCTGTGGTGTAGTTCAGGGCGCGCAGAATGATGGTCGCAGGCAGTTTACGGCGACGGTCGATACGTACGAACAGGTTGTCCTTCGGATCGAATTCGAAGTCCAGCCAGGAACCACGGTAAGGGATGATGCGCGCGTTATACAGCACTTTACCCGAAGAGTGGGTTTTACCTTTGTCGGAGTCAAAGAAGACGCCCGGACTACGGTGCAGCTGGGAAACGATAACACGCTCAGTACCGTTGATAACAAAGGTACCGTTGTCTGTCATGAGCGGAATTTCGCCCATGTAGACTTCTTGTTCTTTAATGTCTTTTACGGTGCCTTCCGGCGCTTCGCGCTCATAGATCACCAGACGCAGTTTAACGCGCAGCGGTGCGGAATAGGTCACGCCACGGATTTGACATTCCTGGACGTCAAACACCGGTTCGCCAAGGCGGTAGCTGACGTATTGCAGCTCGGAATTACCGCTGTAGCTCTGAATCGGGAATACGGAACGGAAAGCAGCTTCCAGACCATACTGCCCTTCAGGATCTTGCTCGATAAATTTCTGAAACGAGTCAAGCTGGATAGAAAGGAGATAAGGTACATCCAGAACTTGTGGACGTTTACCAAAATCCTTACGAATACGTTTTTTCTCGGTATAGGAGTAAACCATAGGGTTCCTCAGCTCGCTGACAAGTCGACCCATCTGTCCATTGAGCGGACAGTTTGTGCAACACTATTTTGTTGACCGGAAAATGGAACACTTTCCGCAATGCCTGTTGCTATCACGCTTAAACCATTTCATTGCGATTTACACAGAACGGGCGTCCTGTCGCAGTATATTAAGTCGTCGATAGAAACAAGCATTGAAAGGCACAGCAGTAGTCAAACAGTGTGAAACGCTACTGGCGCCTTACAGCGCAAAAAGGCTGGTGACTAAAAAGTCACCAGCCATCAGCCTGATTTCTCAGGCTGCAACCGGAAGGGTTGGCTTATTTAACTTCAACTTCAGCGCCAGCTTCTTCCAGGGATTTTTTCAGTGCTTCTGCGTCGTCTTTGCTCACGCCTTCTTTCAGAGCAGCCGGTGCAGATTCTACCAGGTCTTTAGCTTCTTTCAGGCCCAGGCCAGTTGCGCCACGTACTGCTTTGATAACAGCAACTTTGTTAGCGCCAGCAGCTTTCAGAATTACGTCGAATTCAGTTTTTTCTTCAGCAGCTTCAACCGGGCCAGCAGCTACAGCTACAGCAGCAGCAGCGGAAACACCGAATTTTTCTTCCATTGCAGAGATCAGTTCTACAACGTCCATTACAGACATAGCTGCAACTGCTTCAATGATTTGATCTTTAGTGATAGACATTTAAATTGTTCCTGAATATCAGAATAAGTTTATACGTAAGCGAATGCGTTAAAAAGATAACTGCGATTAAGCAGCTTCTTTCGCATCGCGTACAGCAGCCAGAGTACGAACCAGTTTGCCAGCCGAAGCTTCTTTCATGGTTGCCATCAGGCGTGCAATTGCTTCTTCGTAGGTCGGCAGAGTTGCCAGGCGGTCGATCTGAGACGCCGGGATCAGCTCACCTTCAAAGGCAGCGGCTTTGACCTCAAATTTTGCATTCGCTTTCGCGAACTCTTTGAACAGACGAGCAGCAGCGCCCGGGTGTTCCATAGAGTATGCAATCAGGGTCGGACCAACAAACGCGTCTTTCAGGCACTCGAACGGAGTACCTTCAACAGCACGGCGCAGCAGGGTGTTACGAACAACACGCATGTATACGCCAGCTTCGCGACCTGCTTTACGCAGTTCAGTCATTTTATCTACAGTTACGCCACGGGAATCCGCAACTACTGCAGACAGCGCGCCTTTGGCTACTTCGCTGACTTCAGCAACAATCGCTTGTTTGTCTTGAAGATTTAAAGCCATTAGCTTTGCTCCTGGATGTTTGCCAGAGAAAATCTCTGGAACTCACTTCACTCCTCCAAACGGAGAGAGCGTCTTAATTACGGTGAGCAGAAACAAGCCAGAATATAAAAGAATAATCTTAGCGTTCTGTCACCGTCTACGCAGGGGATTAAGTTTCTTGCGAAACTCCTGCGGTCTTCGACGGAGGCCTGGATAGGCCAGGCTCCAACGAACAAATCTTTTCTATCCGTCGCTATTCAGCTTGTGGCGGCGTTGGCTTCCTTCGTTCGCACCAGTCACATAGTTAGCTATGCTCCTGGCGACTCACTCAGCTGCCGCCTTGCCACAACCCGAATATCTCGGATATACGTCTGCATTAAGCATTATACGTGGGCGTAAGATTGTAGACAAAATCACCGCCCACGTAAAGGCATTAGTTTACAGAAGCGCTCAGGCCAGCCTGGTCAACTGCAACACCTGCACCCATGGTGGTGGAGATGCTAACTTTCTTGATGTACACGCCTTTCGCCTGAGTCGGTTTTGCTTTTTTCAGCGCAACCAGCAGAGCTTCCAGGTTTTCTTTCAGTTTGTCAGCGTCAAAGTCCACTTTACCGATGGTGGTGTGGATGATGCCGTTTTTGTCGTTACGGTAACGAACCTGGCCAGCTTTAGCGTTTTTAACCGCTTCAGCAACGTTCGGCGTTACAGTACCCACTTTCGGGTTTGGCATCAGGCCGCGCGGACCCAGAACCTGGCCCAGCTGGCCAACAACGCGCATTGCATCCGGAGAAGCAATAACAACGTCAAAGTTCATTTCGCCTTTCTTGATCTGGTCAGCCAGATCTTCCATACCTACCAGTTCAGCACCTGCAGCTTTAGCAGCTTCAGCGTTTGCACCCTGGGTAAATACGGCTACGCGAACGGAACGGCCAGTACCGTGCGGCAGTACAGTTGCACCACGTACGTTCTGGTCAGATTTACGAGCGTCGATGCCGAGGTTAACAGCTACGTCCACGCTTTCTACGAATTTAGCAGTCGCCAGCTCTTTCAGCAGTGCGATAGCTTCGTTGATGTCGTACTGTTTGGTTGCATCAACTTTCTCGCGGATAACACGCATGCGCTTGGTCAGTTTAGCCATTTCTTAGTCCTCCACTACCAGGCCCATGGAACGTGCAGTACCTTCGATGGAGCGAGTCATCGCTTCAATGTCGGCACCAGTCATGTCGGCAGCTTTGGTCTGCGCGATTTCCTGCAGCTGAGCGCGGGAAATTTTACCCACTTTGTCTTTGTTCGGCTTACCGGAACCAGACTTGATACCAGCCGCTTTTTTCAGCAGAACTGCTGCCGGCGGAGTCTTGGTAACGAAAGTGAAAGAACGGTCAGCGTAAACGGTGATTACTACCGGAATCGGCAGACCTTTTTCGATGGAATCAGTTTTTGCGTTGAACGCTTTGCAGAATTCCATGATGTTTACGCCCTGCTGACCCAGAGCCGGACCTACTGGCGGACTCGGGTTAGCCATACCAGCTGCAACCTGCAGCTTGACATAGGCTTGTACTTTCTTAGCCATTATAAATTCCTCAAGTTGGGTAATAACGCCTCTGAGAGGCTCCCCGTGATATAAAAAATCGTTTTACGGGCAAGGCCCATAAAAACAAAAGGCGCGAAATTGTATTCCAATCTCGCGCCTTGTGCAACGATTAAGTCGCCGCTTTTTTGATCGCTGGGTTAGGCTTTTTCAACCTGGCTGAAGTCAAGTTCTACCGGGGTCGCACGACCGAAGATAGAAACAGACACTTTCAGACGAGATTTCTCGTAATCCACTTCTTCAACAACACCGTTGAAGTCAGCGAACGGACCATCATTAACACGGACCATTTCACCCGGTTCAAACAGCGTTTTCGGACGCGGCTTATCACCAACCTGCTGCAGGCGGTTCATAATCGCATCGACTTCTTTATCGCTGATTGGCGCAGGACGATCGGAAGTACCGCCGATGAAGCCCATCACACGCGGTACGCTGCGCACCAGGTGCCAGCTAGCGTCGTTCATCACCATCTGAACGAGGACGTAACCAGGGAAGAATTTGCGTTCGCTTTTGCGACGCTGACCGCCACGGATTTCAACCACTTCTTCGGTTGGTACCATGACTTCACCAAACAAATCTTCCATGTTGTGTAATTTGATATGCTCACGCAGCGATGTTGCTACGCGGCCTTCAAAACCGGAAAACGCCTGAACGACGTACCAGCGCTTTTTAGGAGCTTCAGACATCTCAGAACCTCAGGCCAGTGATAAAGGATACCAGGCGAACCAGAATACCATCCAGTCCCCACAGGATCAGTGACATTACTGCGGTAACCGCAGCCACAATCAGCGTGGTGTGCAATGTTTCCTGGCGAGTCGGCCAAATGACCTTACGGACTTCGGTACGCGCTTCACGGGCAAAAGCAACGGTTGCTTTACCTTTTGTCGTTAACAGCGCGACACCACCCGCTGCAGCAATCAGAATTACTACGGCCAGCGCACGCAGCGGCAGCATAATGTCGCGATAAAGGTAGTTGCCGACAATTGCCACCAGGAGCAATGCCACCACAACGACCCACTTCATCGCTTCCAGGCCGCGCCCGCTTCCTTGAGCTTCGGTATTCGCACTCATAAACCAACCTGTCAGAAGTATTCTACAAACATTTTCACCCCGCGATCGCGAGGCAAACCAAATCGAAACGCGTATTAGCTTTTCGGATTATACGCCCTCAACAGAGCCTGTCTCAGCAATGATTATGACAAAGAAAATCACTGATGAGCCAGGTTCTGGTACGAAAGCGTGCAAAAAGGGCATCAAATGATGCCCTTTTAGTGCGCATTGCGTCAAATGTTATCGGCAATTAGCTCAGAACTTTTGCTACAACGCCCGCGCCAACGGTACGGCCGCCTTCA